>CAJXCL010000004.1 GCA_913051775.1 uncultured Nitrospirota bacterium
GCTGATTCCGTGTCTTAATAAATTTAAAGAGAGACTGGGCAATTACCATATCTCCAATCCATGATGGACCAACAATCAGGATTTTAATCGGATTATTAATCAATTTACAAATATCTGTCTGATGTTTTGGGAAGTTTTCCGGACATAGTCAGATGGCAGAGAGAAAAGTCGAACCTGACCGGATCTGCAGGATCAATTAGCTTTAGAGTTTCAGTAATTTCTCTCGCCATCTTCCATGACGGATTTTTTCTTTTTGATAATGAAAGATAATTTGCCGCTCTCGATATATGGATGTCTAGGGGGATGATGAGTTTGGAGGGGGGAATCTCATTCCAAATCCCAAAATCTACTTCGTCTCCATTTCTTACCATCCATCTTAGGAACAAGTTTAATCTTTTGCAGGGGCTTCCTTTTGCAGGAGACGGGAAAAGAAACAAATAGCTTCTGGGATAAATTTTTCTGCCATAAAGAGGCGTTGTATCGATAGAGCAAAAAAAATCGGTCATCTTTGATAAAGTAATTTTAAGATTACCCTGTGACTTTTGATAATAGGAGTAAAACATTTGTTTCAAAGAACCATATTCCCTACAAATTGTGTGTATTCCATAGATCATGCAAGCAATGTCTATTCCGCGAGTCATCCGGTAGTTCAGCTTTTTAAACTTGTCTAGTTCACGCTTTGGAGAAAATTTCATTACGTATTGGTAAGGATTACCTCTCATAGCGGTTAATATACTTTCTATAACTGGCTTAAAAAGATCAATTCGACCATAAGCGAGCGAGGAAGCAATTAATCCTGCTACTTCTATGTCTCTCGGATTTTTATATTTGTGGAGAAACTCAACGGGATCCCGCTTAATATGTTTTTTGAAATCAACCTGACAATATATTTTCTCTAAAATATTTGTGAGTTTTATTTTATGAGTATTTTTCATTTTATTTTACTTTATATTTTTTTAATATAATAATAGAATTTCATAAACCATTACAAGACCTGATTGAATGGATAAAGGACGAAAATTAAAAAAGCTGATTCAATCCCGCAGAGGAATTATATTTGATTTCGACGGTCTTCTTGTGGATTCAGAACCTTTTCATTATAAGGCTTATAATGCGGTTTTCCAGGAATATGGACATACAATAAACCAGGATGAATACTGGATTGAGTTTACTTCCAAAGGAAAGGGCGCGCAAGGAGAAATCGATAGGCATAAATTAAAGGGATTAGACCCCAATAAGATTCGCAAAAAAAAATTTATTGTCTATTCTGAGTTTTGCAGGAATGGGGATATATGTTTTTTCCCTTTGGCAGCAAGACTTATCCATTCGGCGGAGTTAGCTGGATACAAACTGGCCATTGCCTCCGGATCGAGGAATGAAGATATTAGAACCATATTGGATTTAAACGGTTACGGAAATACTTTTCACCTGATCATGGGTAAAGAATCTGCGCAGAAAGAAAAACCGGCTCCGGATATTTTTATAAAAACAGCAGAAATACTTGGAATAGAGCCGGACAAACTCGTTGTTTTAGAAGATGCTGAAAAGGGGCTCAAAGCGAGCAAAGAAGCCGGCATTCCCTGCGTGATTGTTCGGAATAAATTAAATCAAAACCTGGAATTTCAGGACGCGGATTTTGTATGCGAAAACCTGGAAGAAGTGGCAGAGGCAATTGAAAATTCTGGACATCTGTAGCCCTGCACTGACGTACTGAAAGTGTTTAGCGAACGCATTCCCCGCTGCTTGTGGCGGGGTTAGAGAGCGAACTTAAAAAAATTATACTCTACGCTGAATATTCCTTGCGGCTTGCAGAGCTACGAAACTAAGCTTGGCTTTGAGTTCAGCTTTGCCGCAGGGAGCTTCAAAACTAATTCACTTCCCGCGTATAATTCTTCTTGATATTTGTACAGAAAACCTGCTATAAACTATTTTTTGAGGTTCTCTAAAAGACATTTTTTTAATCCAATTTTATGAATACCCTCTCTAAATGCAATAAATGCAAGGGGCCGGTTTTTTTAAACCGTGTCATTGATTCATTCGGCAATTCAGTTGTGTCTCTTAACTGCTGGAATGGCCATTACGAATGGATAGAAATAGAAAATATAGAATTTAAAGAAGATATAAAGGTGAAAGAGGCCAGCAAGGATCTAATCCTGCATATAAGCTTTTGCGGTGCAGCGTAATAAACTTTTTAACAAATCTTTTGTTACAACCCCCGTCCTGTCTATGAAAACTGCAAATGCCTCGCACGAGAATAAATAATTCCACAATTTAGAGAAGGTCCGGAAAAACGTAACTTGTTCGGGACGAGTAAAAATTCCCCTCTACATTAAAAGGGGTGGATCCTAAAAGGAGACGGGGTGTGTTATAAATGTTAAAAGTGTTTAGCGAGCGAACTTAAAACAAAATCATGCTCTACATTGATTTCGACCATCTATGGTCTCAACTTCGGGTGGTTTTTTAAAAGCCATCCAATTTTACCATCATGGTAAAATTGTGAAGATTTCCCACAGCTTGCTGGGGAGAGCTTCAATTTCTACCATATACGAGTAATCGAATAGATTTTTTGGAGTTTAGATGATCTTAAAAGGAAAAGGATGGAAATTTGGATCGAATATTGATACTGATGCGATTATTCCGGCACGGTATTTAAATACATCAGACCCAAAGGAGCTTGCAAAGCATTGCATGGAAGATGCTGATCCTCAATTCATTCAAAAAATGAATCAAGGAGATATTATTGTGGCGGAAAAAAATTTTGGATGCGGTTCTTCGCGTGAACACGCCCCTATCGCTATAAAAGAAACTGGAATTTCCTGTGTTATAGCAAAAACATTCGCGAGAATTTTTTACAGAAATTCCTTTAACATGGGTCTTCCAATCTTTGAAAGTGCTGAAGCATCAGAAAAAATCGAAACAGGAGATAAAATAGAAGTGGACACCAATGCCGGTATCATAAAAAATATTACAAAAAACCAGACATACAAAACTCAGCCCATACCGCCATTTATGCAGGAACTGATAGATGACGGGGGTTTGATTAATCATATTAAAAAGAAACTTTAAACCACTAACCAAGCTCTCTGCGTCCTCTATGGTAAACTAAATATCGCTAAATTAATAGAATCTGCTGGCAGCAGATTGCTTTCGCTCTGCTCCCCGACCCCTGACACCCGATTTGGGGTTTTAATAATTCTACAAAAATGATAAATTGCTACCTTTAGTCTATTTTTTGAGTTTCGATTATTAGAGATTCTAATTTGTTTCTTATTTTTGGTAAAAGGCGGCCAAGATTTGCTCTGCGAAGAACGCCTGCGAAGACTTGAATTCGATATTCGAATTTCTGATTTTATTCTTTCAGTAATGGAGAGATAGAGCTTTGAGTGATAAACACCAGATAGCTGTTTTACCCGGTGATGGTATTGGGCCTGAGGTGGTTCGTGAAGGGTTAAAAATATTGTCTGCTGTGGCGGAGAAATTTTGCATTTCTTTTGATCTTCAAGAAGGAATTATAGGAGGCGCTGCTATTGATAAATACGGGAAGCCATTGCCTCAATCTTCTCTTGATCTGGCAAAAAATGCGGATGCAGTTGTTTTGGGAGCAGTGGGAGGACCAAAATGGGAAAATCTCGATTATAGAATCAGACCGGAAAGAGCCCTTTTGGGCCTTAGAAACAGGTTAGAGCTATACGCAAATTTACGTCCCGCCAAAGTCTTTTCCACACTCATTGACGCTTCAAGTTTAAAAAAAGAAGTCATTGAAAATACAAATATTATGATTGTAAGAGAACTGGTTGGCGGCATTTACTTTGGAAAACCAAAAGGGGTTGAAAAATTAGAAGATGGAAATGAGAAAGGGGTTAATACTCTTGTCTATACGACCCCGGAAATAAAAAGAATCGCAAAAATAGCTTTTGAAGTCGCTTCCAAGCGGAAGAAAAAGGTTCTTTCTGTAGATAAAGCGAATGTACTGGAAAGTACTGAACTGTGGCGAAAAGTCGTAACGAAAGTCCACGCTGATTATCAAGACATAGAACTTTCTCACATGTATGTGGATAATTGCGCTATGCAGTTGGTAAAAGATCCGAAACAGTTTGATGTTATTGTAACAACTAATATGTTTGGGGATATTTTAAGTGATGAAGCCGCCATGCTGACCGGTTCTATTGGGATGCTTCCATCAGCAAGTCTAGGTGGGAACAATGGAATGTATGAGCCTATTCATGGAAGCGCGCCGGATATCGCTGGTCGAGATATAGCAAACCCCATAGCTACTATCATGTCTATTGCTATGATGTTTAAATATTCTTTTGGTGTGGATGAGGCATCTGAGGTCATTGAAAGTGCTGTCGAGAAAATACTGCAAAATGGTTATAGAACTAAAGATATTATGGATAACAGCGGCAAACTGGTGGGGACAAAGGAAATGGGTGACTTGATTTTAAAAGAAATACAGGAGGCATAGCCACCAAAGGAACGAAGATACTTCGGAAGAGATAATTTGTGTCTTTGAGTCTTAGTGGTTAAAATTATTGACCAATGACTATTGAAAAGAAAGAAAAATACAATGTTGCCGTTGCAGGTGCAACAGGAGCTGTAGGAAATGCCATGATAGAGATACTAGAAGAGCGTAATTTTTCGGTGGGTAATCTATTACTGCTCGCGTCGGAGCGATCAGAGGGAAAACTCTTAAAATTTCATGGCGAATCGATTGCAGTCCGAACATTGACCCATGATTCATTTGAAGGGATTGATATCGCGCTCTTTTCCGCAGGCTCGGAAAGAAGTAAGGAGTTTGCTCCTTCGGCTGTTAAGGCAGGCGCTGTGGTTGTCGATAACAGTAGCGCGTTTCGGATGCAGGATGAGGTTCCGTTAGTAGTGCCAGAAGTAAATCCCGAAAAAATTATAGAGCATCATGGAATTATAGCAAACCCAAACTGTTCTACCATTCAAATGGTTGTTGCTTTAAAACCAATCTATGATAAAGTCGGCATCAAAAGAATTGTTGTTTCTACTTACCAGGCAGTATCAGGATCAGGGAAAAAGGCAATTGAAGAGCTTTCAATTCAAACTAAAGATGTTTTAAATTTCAAACCCGTGATTTGCTCTGTTTATCCGTATCAAATCGCTTTCAACTGTTTGCCGCATATTGATGCTTTTCTGGAAAACGGATACACAAAAGAAGAAGTAAAAATGATTGATGAAACGAAAAAAATTTTGGGTGATGAGGCTATTTGTGTAACAGCTACGACCGTACGGGTTCCAGTTTATTCAGGGCATTCTGAGTCAGTTAATATAGAGACAAAAGATAAAATTTCTGGAGAGGAAGTAAAAAAGCTTCTGTCTAACGCTCCATCCATAAAAGTGCTTGATAATCCTGAAAAATCGGAATATCCTGTAGCTATTCAAGCTGCCGGAAAAGATGAGGTTTTTGTAGGGAGAATCCGAGAAGATAATTCTATAGAAAAAGGGATAAATCTCTGGATTGTTTCGGATAATATCCGAAAAGGGGCGGCTTTAAATGCTGTGCAAATTGCGGAATGCCTGACTGGCTCAGATAAATAATTTTTCCTGAAACTATATGATGCAAATATGGACGAACTGATAGGAAAAATTTTATCAACATCGGATCCGGATTTCATTAATTTTATAAAAAAACATCAGAATATTTTTAAAACCAATCATCTGTCAAACGAACCTTAAAAGAGCTTAGCGGGTGCATTCTTGCGGCTTTTTCCGCGGGGAGTTTGAAATTCATAGAGCTGTTTTAGTATGGGTAAAATTGGAGTTATTGGAGGAAGCGGTCTTTATGAAATGGAGGCGCTTAAAAATAAAAAATCTGTTAAGATTGATACCCCATTTGGTTCTCCTTCTGATAAATACATCACCGGACGCCTAAATTCAAAAGAAGTGGTTTTTTTGCCCAGGCATGGCAGTGGACATGGTATCTTACCATCCGAATTAAATTTTAAAGCCAATATTTTCGGGATGAAAGTCCTTGGTGTGGATCGAATCCTTTCTGTAAGCGCTGTGGGGAGTTTAAAAAAGGAAATAGTTCCCGGAGATATAGTCATTCCATTTCAATTCTACGATCATACGAGGTTCAGACCAAGTACGTTTTTCGGTAATGGCATTGTCGGTCATTTGTCTTTTGCTGATCCTATTTGTCTTGATACCGCCCATGTTGTGTTGCAGGCAGCCCAAGAAGCAGGAGCTAAAGTACACAAAGGCGGAACCTACATTTGTATTGAAGGACCTCAATTTTCAACACGAGCGGAATCCAATATTTATAGAAGTTGGGGAATGGATGTTATTGGAATGACTAATGTAAATGAGGCTAAGTTGGCACGAGAAGCAGAAATGTGTTATGCAACTATAGCACTTTCAACAGACTATGATTGCTGGTACGAAGAAGAGGAGAGTGTAACCGCTGAATCGGTAATAGAGGTAATTAAAAAAAATGTTCAAATGGCACGGGAAATTATAGCTGAAAGTGTTGCCATGCTACCTGAAAAAAGAATATGCACGTGTGTAAATATGTTGAAAAATGCTGTTATGACAGACCCGAATATTATTCCGGATGAGATTAAAAAAAATTTAAAACCTATTATAGGAAAGTACATTAAATGATCACAAAATCAGAAACGTTATTTTGTGAAGCACAAAAATTTATTCCCGGAGGGGTAAACAGCCCTGTCAGGGCATTTAAATCAGTTGATATGTCTCCGCTTTTTATTAAAAAGGCTTTAGGCTCAAAGATCACTGATGTGGATGACAATGAGTATATAGATTATGTTGGGTCATGGGGGCCTCTTATACTTGGACATACGCACCCTGATGTAGTTGTAGCTCTTGAAAACGCGTTATCAAACGGCACCAGCTATGGTGCGCCAACTGAAATAGAAACACAATTGGCTAAACTGGTTATTCAGGCGGTTCCCTCTATTGAAATTGTAAGGATGGTAAATTCAGGGACAGAAGCATCCATGAGCGCTATCAGGTTAGCTCGTGGATATACCGGTAGGAAAAAGATAATCAAATTTGAAGGATGTTACCATGGGCATGTCGATTCTTTGCTGGTTAAGGCTGGATCAGGAGCTTCTACACTTGGAATCCCGGACAGTCCCGGTATTACTGAAGATCTGGCCAAGCTGACAATTACACTACCTTTTAATGATATTGAGAAGGTGAAAGAATGTTTTCAAAAAGAAGGGGATCAGATTGCCTGCATTATCCTGGAGCCGATTGCCGGCAATATGGGTGTCATCCCTCCTGAAAAAGGATTTCTTGAAGGTTTAAAAAAAATTACAGAACAATACAAATCGATTTTAATATTTGATGAAGTTATGACTGGTTTCCGAGTGGCCTTTGGCGGAGCACAGGAATTTTACCAGATTACTCCGGATTTGACTTGCCTGGGAAAAATTATTGGAGGAGGCCTTCCGGTTGGGGCCTATGGTGGTAAGAAGGAAGTAATGAACCACATTGCTCCGTTAGGGCCTGTATATCAGGCAGGGACATTGTCAGGAAATCCATTAGCCATGACAGCAGGCATAGCGACTCTAAACCTTATTTCGAGAAACGGATTTTATGAAGACCTCGATCAAAAAGCTGAGTATCTTTGTTCCGAATTGAAATCTCTTGCTGAAGAAAAAGGGCTTCCTGTCTATTTTACAAGAGTAGGTTCGATGTTTTCTTCGTTCTTTACAGACAATCAGGTCAAAAACTACGAAGATGCAAAAAAGTCGAATCTCACCATGTTTACAAAATATTTTCAAAATATGCTGAATAACGGTATCTATCTTGCCCCATCCCAGTTTGAAGCCGGTTTTATATCTTCAGCACATACGCGAGAAGATATAGATAAAACTCTTGATGCAGCGCGAGCATCATTTAAACAAATTTAGGGTTTTTAGACATGATAAAAGGATAGACTGGATTCTTCTCGTTCCCAATCTCCAGATTGCGAACGAGTACTTGTCTGCGTTTATCTGTGAATTCATGTCTCCGCAGATATTCTTCTATGGAAGAATATCTGCAGCTAAAATCTGCATCCCACTAAACTTATGAGCAAAATAATAAGAATTTACGGGAGAGAAATAATTGATTCCAGAGGCAATCCCACTGTAGAGGTGGATATGACTCTGGAAAGCGGTGCTTTAGGCAGGGCGTCTGTGCCATCCGGCGCATCAACCGGGTCACGGGAAGCATTAGAATTGCGTGATCAGGATAACAAATATTTTAACGGCAAAGGTGTCAGAAAAGCGGTAGATCATATAAATAATATTATTGCGGCTGAACTTGTTGGGCAGGATGCCTCTGATCAAACCTTAATTGATCAATTAATGATTGACTTAGATGGTACTGAGAACAAATCCAAATTAGGTGCTAATGCTATTTTAGGCGTGTCTTTAGCAGCCGCAAAAGCAGTTGCCATGGATTGTGATAAGCCTCTGTATCAATATATTGGAGGAGATAACGCAAAAGAATTACCTGTTCCGATGATTAATATAATTAATGGCGGAAGTCATGCCGACAACAATGTGGATATTCAGGAATTTATGATTATGCCTGTAGGATCCAAAAATATAAAATCAGCCATTCGAACAGGATCGGAGATATTCCATGCCTTAAAAAAAGTGTTAAATAAAAAGGGATACAATACAGCAGTTGGTGATGAGGGTGGATTCGCACCTAACTTAAAATCAAATGTCGAAGCTGTGGAAGTTATTCTTGAGGCTGTTGAACAGGCCGGTTATTCAGCGGGACAGGATGTTTTTGTAGCATTAGACCTCGCTGCAAGTGAATTTTATAAAGATGGGAAATATATATTGTCTGCCGAATCCTCACCCAACAAATCTTCTCAGGAAATGATTGCGTTTTATGAGGACTGGGTCAGGCAGTACCCGATTCTGTCCATAGAAGATCCCCTGGCAGAAGATGACTGGGAGGGCTGGAAAGAGCTGACAAATCGTCTTGGCAGAAAAGTCCAGGTGGTGGGAGACGATATTTTTGTAACGAATACAAAGATTATAAAAAAAGGAATTGAACAAAAAATAGCAAACTCTGTTTTAATAAAACTTAACCAGATTGGGACGCTGACAGAAACGTTTGATGCGGTAAAAATGGCAAAGATGGCAGATTACACGGTTATAGTATCGCACCGTTCCGGTGAGACCGAAGACTCCACCATTGCGGATCTATCTGTCGCCCTGAACGCTGGACAAATAAAAACCGGTTCCATGTCAAGAACTGATCGCGTGGCAAAATACAACCAGCTGATAAGAATTGAAGAAGAATTGGGAAATTCATCCGTTTACAAAGGGAAAGAAATTTTTTATAATCTTTTACAGGAGGAGTAAAAATTTGTTGACCGTGAATAAAGTTATATTAGCCGTTTGCTTAGCGGTATTTGTTTCCCTTTTTTCTTTTGCTGTCTTTAATAATAAGGGAATATTAAGAACCACGGACTTAAACCGTAAATTAGATGATATTAAAATCAGCATTAGTCGTTTGGAAAATGAAAACCAGGTGCTGGTAGAGGCAATACATTCTTATAAGTCGGAAGATTTTCAAATAGAAAAAATCGCTCGGGAAGACCTTGGCATGGCAAAAAAAAACGAAGTCATAATTAAAATTGTTAAAGAGAAAAAGTATAAGTCTAAATAAGTTTACATTCCAAATATCTTCTGTTGAAACAATACCATATTCATAATTTTTTCAATATGAAATGTGGTTACTCAAGTGAAGGATTACCTTATTTCTTTTCTATAGCGCTTTTGTGGTAAAGCTTAGCTAATTAAATTTATTTTTATTGCGACTGCGCCGAGTTATACTATTACATTATAAAAACTTTTTTTTTGAGGATATTTTTCCTTAGTTCTTCAGGGTGGTAGTCCTATTTGGTTGTGGCAAGTTGCGACGTTATACTATAATGTAATAATTATTTACTATAAAATTTAAATACAATAGTATTTTTTTGAGGGAGGAAAATTATGGAAAGAACATTAGCATATTCACGGGATCAGGTAGTGGAAGAACAGAAAAGGTTTATTCTGAGAGTTTACAATTGGATGACCTCAGGACTCTGTGTTACGGGTTTTGTAGCCTACTATGTTTCTCTGAGTGATTTTCTGCTCGGATTAATCCATGGCAACCCTGTCATCTTTTTCGGACTCATTTTGGCTGAACTGGGTTTGGTATTTTACCTCGCGTCCGCAGTAATGAGAATGAGCGCTCAGACGGCAATGATCACATTCCTCGGGTATGCTGCGTTGAACGGTCTGACTTTTTCCTTCATCTTCATTGCTTATACACAGTCTTCCATTGCGTCGGCCTTTCTGGTTACTGCTGGCACCTTTGGGGCCATGAGTGTTTACGGGTACACCACGAAAAAAGACCTCACGTCCTGGGGCGGTTTCTTCTTCATGGGGCTTATCGGAATAATTATAGCTTCCTTTGTTAATATGTTTTTGCAGAGCTCAATGATTTATTGGCTGACCACGTATGCCGGAGTTCTGGTTTTTGTCGGCTTGACAGCTTATGACACGCAAAAGATAAAGGAGATGAATATATTGGGAAATGAAGGCACTGACGAAGACACCAAAGAGGCTATCTCCGGTGCACTCAGACTTTATCTTGATTTTATTAACCTGTTCCTGATGATTCTGAGGATAATGGGTGGCAGCAGAAGCGACTAAGAAAAATATCTATCTTGCCTCAACATCTCCCAGGCGAGAATCAATTCTTAAGGAACTGCTGGAACCATTCCATCTATCCTTTACAAGCGTTAGTCCCACATTTAAAGAAGTTATAAACGGCTACCCATCAAAAGAGCTTGTTGCTCTTAACGCGAAGGGGAAAGTAACAACTCTCCAATCCGAAATAGATAACGGATCATTACTTATAGGGGCTGATACGGTCGTTTGTATTGGAAATGACATCATCGGAAAACCGAATAATAAAAATGAGGCAAGGAAGTCCCTCAAAAAGCTAAGCGGCAGAAGCCATTCTGTTTTTACAGGAGTGACGGTTTTAGATACAGCATCCAAAAAGCTCTTTGAAGGTTATGAAGAAACAATTGTAACTTTCCATGAATTAACAGAGAAAGATATCGAATCGTATGTTACCACCTCAGAATCCATGGACAAAGCCGGCGCGTACGGGATACAGGGACGTGGTGCGATATTTGTAAAAAAAATTAATGGCGGGTATTCAAATGTTGTGGGATTGCCCGGGGAGCTGACATTGTCTCTGTTAAAACAAGCCGGCCTTTTCTCTAACTAGAGAAAAAATCTGCAGAGGTACATACTGCTAACTTCTAAAAGTGTGTTTTTTAGCACAATTTTTCTCCGCAATTTTAGAGCGGTAGCTCTATTTAATTGCGGCTCTAGTCGAGCTGTTTAATCAGCGTTATCTGCGTTCCATTATAAAAAGTCTTTTTTTAATCCCGACAACGGTCAAACCATAAACAATTCCACTAAGCATTCCCATCAAAACATCAAAAGGATAATGCACACCGAGGTAAACCCGGGAATAGCAAACAAGTAAGACCGCAAGTGCCATATAGATTATCAGTTTTCTATACTCATAACAGACTACTGTGCTTATGGCAGCTGCATTAGAGGCGTGAGCGGAGGGAAAGGAAAAAGAATCTGAACAGCCAACCAGCAAGTATACCCCTTCCAAGGCGTTACAGGGTCTTAATCTACCAAAAAAAGGTTTGAAAAAATTACTGGTTAAATGTTCACTTATGCCCAAAGCCAATAGAGCCATCAAAAGGAAGATAGAAGCTTTTTTGCGATCCTTATAAAAGATATAAATGAATGCTGCTAGGATAAAAGGATACCAGAACTTTTCATCTGAGATCAGGGGCATCAAAGCGTCAAAAAAAACATTCTGCGCGTCCTGGTTAATAATATGAAAAAGATATGCGTCTATCGCGTTTAAAATGTTGAGCCTTTCTATTTTAATAGGTCGATTATTAAGAAGAGCACATAAAGTAATTTACATTCTTAATGGATACATTCTCATGCTGAGCTTGCCGAAGCATCTTGCCGTTCAGTAGGATGGTTCCCCTTCGACAAAGCCTACCCTGAATTTATCGAAGGGCTCATGGCAACATGAAAAAAGCTCGCCTCTATGTAAATTACTCTAATTTTTTCATAGTAATTAAAACATAATAAAATTAAATATTCAATTTTAAGCGGTGATATACTTCTCTATAAATGGAATTTTATTAAAGTCATAGTGTATGGTAATCGATTCTTATGAATAAGAACGATAAGACAAAGAGTTAAGCAGAAAAGGCTCCCGAGATAAATTTTATCGATACGTTAAAAGCCCTTGTCGATGAGGTTCTTCACAGGAGGAAATCAATAAAAAAATATTCTCTTCTTTTATTGATCCACTCCTATTATAAAAACGATGACGACCTTGATGGTGTTCGCACAGATAATGACCGATATGAAAATCAATGAAATGAAAACAAAACTGGAAAAAGAAAAGAAAGAGTTCAGACAGGAACTGAAAAAAATATGACGAGAAACGTGTAGAAAAACATTTCAACTCACAAAACAGTTTCTTCGGGGATACTACTAAGAATGAGCTGCTCAAAGGGTTGAGGCCGTAGAAGGCCTTTATCAGTGGGAAAATCTGCGAAGCTAAAATCGTGGTTTAAAAGTAACTAATTGTCAACCGGTCTTGGTTTTCGGTTTTTATCCAGTGCTACATAAACAATTGTGGCCTCGGTAACCTTTATTACGCATTTCTCCCTACTGTCACGTTCAGCGTATGCGGTTACCTTAATTGTCATCGATGTACGGCCTACTTTTAGAATCTCGGTATAACAGCTTAGCAGGTCACCCACAAACACCGGTTTTTTGAACTCGAAATTATTTACAGCCACTGTTACTACACGACCACTGGAGCGCTTCATAGCGGCTACCGCACCGGCTGTATCGGCATGGGAGATTATCCAGCCGCCAAAAATATCTCCGGTAGGGTTAGCGTCCTTCGGCATCGCAAGCACTCGGATTGCAGGCACCCTGTTTTTCGGCAATTTATCTTCAGAGTCATTCATAAATCTGCGTTTCATATGTTAGTTTATAGATTAACATAATGCGGCGAGGCGCCGCAAAGAAAAGTGATTTGCCATAAAGTCACAGATGTAAGTGCCTATAATTGATAGTTCCTAAAGTGAACTAAAGTTATTGTAAAAAGCCAGCCTTTTTTAGGCATTTTGGATCGCTTCACACTTTAGCTCATTTTTTTCTTCGTGTCTTTGTGGCTAAAAATTAATCCTGTATTTTAGCTATTGTAGCTCCGGTAGATTACGATAGCATTCTAATGATGTTGGGTCGGCTAAAGCCTCTTTGTTTTTAGGATATTTCCCCTGAACTACTTCTAACACGGCCAGCTCAACCTTTTTACCGCTAATAGTATAGGGAATTTTCTCAACCGGAAATATAATAGCGGGGACATGACGGGGAGTTGCCCCGGAACGAATCGTTTTTTTTATCTTTACCATAAGTTCATCAGAAAAGAAAACGCCGCTCGACAACTTCACAAAGAGCACAACCCTTGCATCTCCCTTCCACGGTTGACCGATGACTATACTATCTTCCACCTCGGGAAGAGTTTCAACAAGACGATAAATTTCCGCTGTTCCTATGCGAACACCAGCAGGATTAAGAGTGGCGTCTGAGCGACCATAAACCACTATTCCTCCTGCAGTTCCCTGCGATTCTGTTAAAGCAATATAATCTCCATGAAACCACACTCCTGACATGCGGTCAAAGTATGCATTTTTATAGCGGGTAAAGTATTTGTCGTTCCAAAAGAAAATTGGCATAGATGGAAAGGGTTTTCTGCAGACCAGTTCACCTTTTTCAGCTTTAACTGGCTGCCCATTGGTATCAAAAGATGCCACATCCATTCCAAGGCCGAAGCACTGAATTTCCCCGCGATGAACCGGAAATACCGGGTTTCCGAGAAAAAAGCAAGAGATAATATCAGTCCCTCCGCTTATAGAGCTTAGCTGTAGGTTTGATTTCACGTTACTATATGTCCAATCGAAATCCTCAGGAAGCAGGGGCGATCCTGTTGAAAGAACGACCCGCAGTTTTTTTAATAAAAATTTGTTTTTAGGAATAATATTCCTGCTTCTACAGGCGCCAAGAAATTTCGCGCTTGTTCCAAAATGGGTGATTTCTTCATCATCAGCTAATTTCCAAAGTACCTTAAGATTAGGATAAGAAGGGGAGCCGTCAAATAGGGTAACCGTTGCTCCAACAAAAAGAGAAGAGACAAGCCAATTCCACATCATCCATCCGCAGGTGGTAAAATAAATGATATTATCACCACGGTTTAAATCTGAATGGAGCATAAGTTCTTTTGCGTGCTGTAAAAGCGTGCCTCCTGCCCCATGAACAATGCATTTTGGAATACCGGTTGTTCCTGAACTGTACATTATGTATAGAGGATGGTTAAAAAGGAAGTGGGGGAATGAGAGAGTGTTTGCGGATGGATCTAAGAAATCATTCCAGGTTACCGCTTTCTCCTTTAAAGCGGGAGATTCTGAGGGATGATCTATAACAAATGGAATAATTACGACTTTTTTAATTTCAGGAATCGATTGAACTATTTTTTCTATTTTTTCAAGACAATCAAATTTTTTTCCATTGTAAATATACGCGTTTGCGGCAAAAAGGATGCGCGGCTTGATTTGACCAAACCTGTCTAATACGCCTCTTACTCCAAAGTCGGGGGAACATGAAGACCAGGCTGCCCCCATGCTTGCAACAGCTAACATGGAAATCACTGCCTCAGAAGCGTTTGGGAGGAAACCGGCAATACAGTCTTCAGGCTGAACACCCATTTTCTGCAAGCGTGAAGCCACTTGACCCACGGCAGTAAACAGTTCTTTATAAGAGTAACGGAGAGTTTCTCTAGATTCAGTAATGGAAACCAGGGCTGTTTGATTATCTCTGAAACGGAGAAGGTTTTTCGCGAAGTTCAGTTTTATATTAGGAAAGAAATGACCGCCTGGAGTAATTAATTCCTTATTCTTGAGATGAATAACGGGATCTTCCAAACCTTCATAAATAATACCGCTAAACTTTAACATTTCCTTCCAGAAATCTTCAAAATGATCAACCGACCATCTGTGCATTTCGTTATAGTCCTGTTTCCCCATCTTTTTCATAAATTGGAACATTTGAGTTTTCTGAATATGATCTTGATCAGGAGACCAGATGGGTTTTTGTTCAGGCATAGCTTCTACCACGATCAGAATTTACCGCAGAGGAACAGATATGAGTTATTGAAGTTTTGGTTATTGATATTTATTTGCTATTTGTAATTTTATATTTTTTCCAGACATACAGCAGTAGCTTCACCGCCGCCAATACAGATTCCGGCAACACCGCGCTTTTTTACAATATCCTTTAAGGCTGAAATCAGCGTAATTACAATCCTAGTTCCGGAAGCGCCGATGGGATGTCCAAGCGCGATAGCACCGCCAAAGACATTAAGCTTGTCATGAGGAATTTTCAAATTCTGCATTGCTGAAATGGCTACAACGGCAAAAGCTTCGTTGACCTCAAAGAGGTCGACATCCTCAACATCCCATGAAACCTTTTTCATTGCCTGCGACATAGCGGTTGCCGTAGCAGTACTAAACCACTCGGGTTTTTGCGAGTGAGTTCCATAAGATATTAGCTTTGCCAGGGCTTTTATTCCAAGATCTTTTGCTTTGTCTAAAGAAGTTAAAACAATTGCTGCAGCGCCGTCACCGATAGTCGAGGCATTTGCAGCGGTTACAGATCCTTTTTTACCAAAAGCTGGTTTAAGTAAAGGAATTTTTTCAAATTTTACCTTGAATGGGCCATCATCGAGCTTAACCATAACATTTCCTTTAGGACTTTTTACTGTTACAGGTGTGATTTCGTTATCGAACTTCCTTTTTTTCTGAGCGGCCTGGGCACGACGGAAACTTTCTGCCGCATATTCGTCCTGTTCTTTACGTGAAATTCCATTTTCAGAAGCGCACAAATCACCGCAATTTCCCATATGAGTATTGCTGTAAGGATCCCAGAGTCCATCATGGATCATAGAGTCAATAAGCGGCAGGTTTCCCATTTTAAATTTGGAACGTGCCCCGAGTAAAAGGTAAGGTGCCTGGCTCATACTCTCCATCCCTCCGGCAACAACTATATCACTATCACCAAGAAGAATAGATTGCATGGCAAGCATAATGGCCTTCATCCCGCTTCCACAGACTTTATTAACAGTCATCGCGGGAACCGAGTTTGGAATTCCAGAATAGATGCTTGCCTGCCGCGCAGGGGCCTGCCCCTCGCCAGCCTGCAAAACATTCCCCATGATCACTTCAGATACCTGCTCTGGTTTTACCTTTGCGCGCTGAAGAGCAGCTTTGATTGCGATTGCTCCCAGGCGCGGTGCCGAAATGGAAGCCAATGAACCAGGAAACGCTCCAAAGGGAGTTCTTGCCATCCCAATAACAACTACTTCTTTCATCGTTTTACACCTTTATACTATAGGACGGAAGCCTTATTGTGATTTTGGTCATCCCTGGCCTCAACCCTTCGGGCGGTTTTCCTTTCGAAATCGTCTAATTTCGTTTCTCTAGCCGAATTGTGGTTGCGGCAACTTTCCACGTTATAATTTGGAGCTTATCATAATCGTCTCAAGCAGACAAGAATCGGTCTCTATCTTTGTGTTATAGTTAAACCACTTATTTTTCGCAATGCCGCATTTAAGGAATTACTAAGTAATAATAATATTTCACAACTTTTGGAGTGCAATGCGTGTGGCATTGCATTTTGCATCTTAACAAGCGATGCACTTCGTAATAACAACCCTCAATGATTTTTTTCTATGGCATATATTCTGTTTATTCTAATCAGTCTTATTTGGGGAAGCAGCTTCATATTGATGAAGAAGGCTTCTCTTGTTTTTGGACCTATCAGCATTGCTGCTTTACGTGCGATTGGAGGCGCTGTTGTTCTTGCGATTACTATAAAACTTGTAAAAAACAATTGGGGCTTGAACCGAAACCTTCTATTGCCTATTGCTTTTATTTCGATTGTCGCTAATATTTTTCCCTATACTGTCCTGCCTCATCTTGTATCTCTTTACGGTTCCGCGTTCATTGGTATGATGATTGGACTTGTGCCGTTCATGACCATTCTTTTCTCCATCCCTATGTTAAAAGTATGGCCGACAAAATTACAGGCAGCAGGAGTGGTCAGCGGACTGGTCTGTCTTGCAATTATATTCTCTGACGGCTTACAGCGCAGCATTCCCGCTGGCAGTTTATTTCTGGCAATTTTTGCTCCTGCCTCTTATTCTTTTGCAAACACGTTTATCAAAAAAAACCTGTCTACCGTTTCACCTTTGTCCCTCTCATGTGGTTTGCTAACTATGACGGGCCTGGTTTTGCTGCCAATAGCAGTTGCGGCAGAGCCGGTTGATTTAAATGAAAACCTGAGTCTAGCTGTTATTTCAGTTGCACTATTAGGAATTTTCTGCACAGGAGTTGCTACTTATATGTTTGTTCGCTTGATAAAGGACAGGGGACCGCTCTTTGCCGGCATGGTCGCGTATGTCATTCCTGTGGTGGCCCTTATCTGGGGTTGGATAGACTCGGAATCCATATCCTCCTTGCAGATTTTTGCTGTGGCAGGCATTGTGACATCGATTCTAATGACGAACAGCAGCAATAGTTAGGTAAAAATGCTTAGCGAGTGCGTTTTCTACAACCTTACCCTGTACCAGAGTGGTGCAGGGCTTGTTGCAGTGAGTTTCAATAAAAATTTAACTACAATAAACCAGGTACAAATGGTTCGACAAGGCTTTGGTAAGCTTAGCCTGGTATTGCTAATTATGACAATATTTGTTACCCTGAGCCCTTCTATAATCTCAGGACAGCCTTGCCGAAGGGTTTTTATACAAATAAATCTTTTAACTAATTTCCGAAGTTATGTTGTTTGTTTCTATTGAAAGGAGAATTATATGTTTTCACATATTGATGATATAACCATAAACTATGAGGAAGAAGGAGTGCAGGTTGTTAAAGAACTGGATAAGGTGATCCTTACAAGAGGTGCATGGTCAACAATCATATTCAGGTACCAGCAGTGGGAACCCAAGAAAGAAGGATATGGGGGTGACCGTTATACCATTCGCCGGTATCGGAAAATCCATGACGAATATAGACAGCAGTCAAAATTCAATATTTCCAATAAAGAACAGGCGGAAAAAATTATTAATGCGCTACAGGGTTGGATCAATTCCTGACTGCTGATCGCTGTATTTAATTCCTGATCTCCGACCCCTGGGTAATTGGCAACAACCTTTATGTTCTCTAGCGCCCGACCCCTAGAGACTGATTTATTGGTAGCTTTTACTAATATTTTCTTCTTTTCATTATCTTTTTTCTCTTAATGTTACTAACAGCTTTCCAGCAGTCTTCTTCTTCAATTGGCGTAAAATAATCAGCCTCTTCTATTAAAATTGCAGCCGTAGATTTCTTGACCGCCGCAATTTCTACTCTTACCCCTTCACTTTTAAGATGCCTCACAAGTTCTATGTAATCTGAATCGCCGGAAAGAATAATGATCGTATCCACCTTTTGAGCGATTTGAGTGGCTTTAATGGTAAGGGGTATGTCGGCAGACTTATGACAGGGGACAACAGAGCCGTGGTAGTTCTCATGTAACCTGTCAGCGAGTTTCGAAGAAATAATTTTTCCTTCCCTGAAGTACATTAATCGGTTCAGTTCCCTGTTTCTCAAAAGTTTTGGGATGAGCGAATCAAAATTAAGCATCACGTTTTCGTTTTTATAAATGGAATGAAGACTTCTTTCGATATTATTTCCATCAATAAGGATTGCTACAGACTGGCTTATATTAATCATATTTTTTTCCTGAAAGTGTTTACTTAGAAAACAGAACGATTAATTATACTACAGAATTATAGGAATAGGAAAATTATCAAATACCAATTAACAATTAAATGTTTTAAAATAAGTTAAGAAGTATTATTATACTCTACGGTAAATTTATTCTTTTTTCGAACGGAAAAACATTATCGATCCGTTTTCAGCTTTTATGCGAACTTACTTATTATTTATTTCGCTCATTTTGGTTCTTTTTCTATTCTTTACTTTTTCTGGTGAAGCATTGAAAGGTAAACCCTCCAGAGATGGACGTTATGTTGATAATGGCAATGGAACGGTTACAGATCATCGTACTGAATTAATGTGGACGCAAAAGGACAGTTATGCAGATTTGAAGGAATGCCGGAACTGGTACAAATCAGAAAAGTATGTGGGCAAATTGAAAACCGGTGGATACAGCGACTGGCGGATGCCTACAGTTAAAGAATTAAAAACGCTTTTTGAGGAATCTAAATCTAACACAAATTATCGTGGCGGCCCCAGCCGCCTTGACCCAATATTTGCTCCTCGCGGCGCATGGTGGTATTGGACGTTGACAACAGCAGGTCCCTGTTGCGCCCGCGGAATCATCTTCGATACCGGCATAGTTGGCATGGGCCTTCGCCGCACTTGCGGTGACGGAGGCGTACGGGCAGTACGCGACCTATAAAACTGTATCTGTTTCTATTTAAAACCTATTCATATAGTTATCATATCTTTATAATCACAATTCATAGGTAAGATCAAATTTTAAAAATATATTTGTCAACTATCAAAATTTGACTCAAATCAGGCATTTGCGTTAGCTTGAATGAATAATCAGGCTTTAAGATATTTGAAGAGTTGACACCATTGCCGTGTCATTCTTAGGAGCTAACTGCAGATTTAGTTTCGCAGATTTGCCCAAAGAAGAGTTTCTACGGAGACTTAAATTCAGACTGTATATTGTAGATTTAGAAAAAAATCCAGTCAATCCTGTTCATCCCGTCAAAAGAATCTTAAAAAAGGCTGGAGCTTTGGGCAATTTCTAAAATCCAGGATGGAAAAATTCCCAATTGAATTGTGCCAATAACAGCTATGACGAGGGCGGCAAGTGTGAATGGAGAGATAGATAATGGTGGAAATTCTCTCACGGGGTCTTTTATGTAGATGAGAACGGTAATCCTGAGATAGTAAAATACTGCTACAACGGAATTAAGCAGGCCGATTACGGCAAGGCCTACATATCCCGCTTTTATTGCCGCGCTAAAAATATAAAACTTTCCGAAAAATCCCGCCAAGGGTGGAATGCCGGCTAATGAAAACATGAAAACAGCCATGGTAAATCCAAGCAAAGGATGACGTGATGCTAACCCGGAATAGTCTTCAAGGTTTAGGTTTTCTTCTCCTTTTTTTCCTAATACAATAACTACTGTAAACGCTCCGATATTCATAAATGCGTAGGCTAACATATAATAAAGAACTGCAGTTGAGCCAATTTCATTGGCCGCAACAAGCGCGACCAGCACATAACCAGCATGCGAGATGGAAGAATAAGCAAGCATTCTTTTAATATTAGTCTGCGCAAGAGCGGTAAGGTTTCCAACTGTCATGGTCAGCGCGGCTATAACCCAGATGAGTGACACCCAGTGATCTGTTATTCCGCCCAATCCTACAAGAAATACCCGGAAGAAAGCGGCGAATCCGGCGGCTTTCGGGCCAACGGACATAAACGCTGTTATGGCAGTGGGTGCTCCTTCATAGACGTCCGGTGTCCACATATGGAACGGGACGGAAGCAACCTTGAACCCTAACCCGATAACCATTAACCCAGTTCCCAAATAAAGCAGGGTTGCTGAATTTAAAGTGTCACCTTTTATGGCCGCTGCAATTTCTTTCAGGTTGGTTGATCCAGTGGCGCCATAGATTAAAGCCATGCCGTAAAGTAAAAAGCCTGTGGCAAAAGCCCCTAATAGAAAATATTTTAAGGCGGATTCTGTGGATTCAACTTTTGCGCGGTTAAACCCGGCTAAGATATAAAGAGAGATGGACATTAACTCAAGCCCGAGAAAGACTGTTATCAAGCTTGCAGCTAAAGCCATCAACATCATCCCAGCTGTAGCAAAAAGAAGCAGGGCATAATATTCACTGTGGTTAAGATCTTCCTGCTCCATGTAGTTGATGGAGATCATGATAGTGAGCGCGGTTCCGATACAGAAAATCACATTAAAAAAAGCGGCAAAGTTATCTGCAGCAATAGTATTGTTGAAGGCGTAAACAGCGGGGCCAAAGTCATTCATAGACGAGATACCCGCGAGTATAACTCCGCCAAGGGCTACATATGGTAAAAGTTTTTTATCTATTTTAAATGGTAAAAGTTTTTGATCATTTATAAACAGGTCGAGTACCAGGATTAGCAGTCCTGTGACGCATAAAGTTAATATATGACAAATAGCTGACAAGTTTATCTCTGGCGTTTGAATCATTTCCATAATTTATTCCTAAAGAATTAGACAGGATTGCAGGATTAAAATGATTATTTTAAAAAGTCTTGCATCCTCGTCTTTTTATTACATCTATAAAATCCAGTCTATCCAGCTCACCCCTTCAAAAAAAGTGGTTAATTATTTTTTCTCCTCTTTTTCTGTAAGAAGTTCATAGAATGATTTTTGTGGTTTTTTCTCATTAATCTTTCCTCTTTTTCTTCCTTCTTCAACCTGTGAAACAAGATGGTCTACAGAAGTGTTTATTTTACTCAAGAAAGGTTTAGGGTAGATGCCAACCCATACTATAAAAAGGAGCACCGGAACCATGATGGTTATTTCCCTTCTGTCCAAGTCTAATAACTTTTTGTTTTCCGGATTGGTTAGGTCATTGCATATCATTCTCTGATATGTCCAGAGAAGATATGAAGCACCTAACATAACGCCTATTACAGCCATTCCCGCATAGACTTTGCTGTATTGAAATGCGCCGACTAAAATCAAAAACTCCCCGACAAACCCGTTTAGTCCTGGCAACGCCATGGAAGATAGGGTGACGAGCAAAAAGAAGGTGGAGTAGAGCGGGATTTGCTTTGATAAACCGCCGTACTCTGAAATTTCACGGGTATGACGGCGATCATAAATCATTCCTACCATCAGGAAGAGGGCTCCGGTGGAGAGTCCGTGGTTAATCATCTGAATAACTCCACCCTTTATTCCGCTCACGTTAAAAGCAAAAATTCCCAAAACAATAAATCCAAGATGACTGACTGAAGAGTATGCCACCAGTTTTTTAATATCGCTTTGCACCAGCGCCATTAAAGCGCCGTAAATAATTCCAATAACGGAGAGTGAGCAGATTATAAAGGCCGCCTGATGAGAGGCGTAAGGAAAAAGAGGCAGACAGAATCGGATAAACCCGTAAGTTCCCATTTTTAGCAAAACTCCGGCTAATATAACCGATCCGGCTGTAGGGGCCTCCACGTGGGCGTCGGGCAGCCAGGTGTGAAATGGAAACATAGGAACTTTAATGGCAAAGGCTATTCCAAATGCCAGGAAAAGCCATAATTGGGCGCTAACTGGAATATCAAGCTGGTGCAACTTTATGAGATCGAAGGTTACTTCCTTGTTAACTTTAAAATTCAAATATACCAGGATTAATATTGCTGCCAACATAAGAACAGAGCCGGCCATGGTATAGAGGAAAAACTTTATGGCGGCGTAAATTCGTCTCGGACCTCCCCATATGCCGATTATTAAATACATGGGGATCAGCATGATTTCCCAGAAGACATAAAAAAGAAACAGATCTAATGAGATAAAAACTCCTACCATTCCTACTTCAAGAAACAGCATGGAAATCATATATTCTTTAAGTCGTTTTGTAATATTCCAGGAGGCAAGAATACAGATGACTGTTAAAAATGTAGTGAGTAATACTAAAAAGAGAGAAATGCCGTCTATCCCGACGTAATAGTTAATCCCAAAACCTTCAATCCAGGCCGCTTTTTCTGAAAACTGCATTTCTGCTGTTCCGGGATTAAACCCAAAATAAATGCGGAGAGAGAAGATAAAATTAAGAAAAGCCGTGGCCAGGGCTGTCTTTTTTACCGCAGCCGCATTCTCTGCATTGCAAAAAAGAATGGCAATGATTCCCACAAGGGGTAAAAATGTAATTACAGTTAGCATAAATATTGTCGAAAAATTTTCATACTCACCCGCCTATGTGACAGCATAGGTATTTTATTTTAGGCACTTATTGCTGTCAGCCTATAAAAAAATACAGAATAACAACAAAACCAACAACCATCATCAAGGCATAATTTCGAACATGTCCTGTCTGTAAGTGTCTTATGTATTGTCCGCAATCCTTGGCAAATATTGCGACCTGGTTTACCAGACCATCTATAATTTCAACATCAAAAATTTTCCAAATACCCTGCGCGACTTTCAATCCTGGTTTTGTAACTAAATTCATATATAACTGTCCAAAACATGTATCTATAGCTTCTACAGGATTACGTGCCAGGCGTAGGAAAAGCTTGCTTCCTTTTCTGTACAACCAGTCTGTATCAAGGTTTATAGCCTTCAACTCTGGTGGGTAGATGCCGTTTACCATAAGATATGTAAAAGCTAATGCAGAAAAGAAAAGTATCTGCAGCATTTCCATTACATGCGCTCCAGTGTAAGGAACAAAGTCAACAGGATACGGGAGAATGCTATATAAAAGACCGGGAAAAATTCCAATAAATATACAGAGAAATGCTGCTATTCCCATTGCAATCATCATATTAAGAGGAGGTTCCTTTGTTCTAATGCCTGAATCGTGAGCAAAAAAAGCAAAATAGGGGATTTTAATGCCTGAATGATGAAATACACCAGCGGAAGCGAACATCAGAACCAGCCATACCAGAGTATAATGCCCATCTCCCGTTGCAGTTATTACCATCGATTTACTTATAAAACCACTAAATAGAGGAAACCCGGAAATAGATGCAGCACCGATCATACAAAAAACAGCCGTTATCGGCATGGTTTTATATAATCCTCCCAGATCCGTTCCATTGATTTTTCCGGTCATATGCAAAACAGACCCCATGGACATAAAAAGTAGAGCTTTATAGATTATATGGCTGAAGGCATGAGCGGCTGTACCATTGATAGACATTTCAGTACCAATTCCTATACCAACAACCATGAAGCCAACCTGGTTAATCAAGCTGTATGATAAGACCCTCCTTAAGTCATTTTCAATAACGGCATAAAAAATGGGGAATGCTGTCATTATGGTCCCAATAACGATCAAAATGGGTGTTCCCGGAAAAGCTCTTGCCAAAACGTAGACCGCTGTTTTAGTGGTAAAGGCGCTTAACACCACTGTACCTGTTATAGTAGCTTCAGGATATGCATCAGGTAACCATGCATGGAGAATTGGCCAAGCGCAATTTACACCAAATCCAAGAAAAATAAGATAAGTACCGAGGTTACTTAAGCCTAAATACTTAAACTCTATGGAGCCTGTAGTATTAGCATGGATTACTATACCTGCAAGAAGGAACAAACCACCCACAATATGAACTACAGAATATCTCAAAGCTGCTTCATAGGCTGCTTTGGTTCTGCGAGCTAAAACAAGACATACTGACCCTATAGTCATCATTTCCCAGAAGAAGAAAAGAGAAATAAGGTCACCAGAAAAAACAACACCAAGTGCGCTGCCCGCATATACAAAGGTTGCCCAATAATCGAGATCTTTCTTTACGTGTAGAGCAAAAATTATTGATATAAATGAGATTATATGAAATATATATCCCCAGACCATGCTGAGTTTGTCTATTTTGCCGAAAACCAATTGAAAGCCCAGGAAATTTACTGTCCAATGTATTCCTTCAGGCAAAAACAGAAGGTTTATAAAACCCACAACGGGTAACAGTACTAGAAAAGCAGACTTTGCTTTTCCTTTTATAAAGGGGATAAAAAATGCTCCAAAAATAAATATAAGTGCTGGTGGCAGATCAATCATAATAATCCTCATCTCTTTTTGTAAGAGTACGTAGCCAGTGTTTTGCCGCGAGGACTAGGCCTACGCAGCATACAAACCCATAGATAGCAAAAAAACCGAACCATTCATCCCATCCAAAATGGCCATGTTTATGAACAAAAACATCTCCTAAAAAAAGAAGAGCGCATAAAACATATAAAATTATCCGGACTTTTTTTGCATTTTCAGGGTTATCAAATATTGTCAATTCTTTTTTCATTTTAGTTTCCTCCTCCTGGAGCAGACAAAATTAGATTAGCCAGCTCAATCAAAGTTGAAGAATTAAAGAATAGAAGTAAAGTCCCTATTGCAGTAAGCGTAAGAGGAACTACCATAGCTATAGGAGCTTCATGCTTTTCCGGACTTTCACCTTCTGGCAGTTCTTTAAAAAATGCCGCATAAATGATTGGAAGAAAATAACAAGCGTTAAGAATAGAGCTGACAATCAATACAATGAGCAACGAGATGTGTTTAGATTCTATGGAACCTAAAGCAAGGTACCATTTTGAGACAAAGCCGGCAAATAGAGGCATACCAATCATGTTCATTGCGCCGATAGAGAAAGCAGCCATAGTCCAGGGCATTTTTCTGGCGATTCCGTTCAACTCGCTGATTTTTGTTTTATGAGCTGCTACATAAATAGCTCCGGCACAAAAGAATAGTGTGATTTTTGAAAATGCATGATTGGTTATGTGAATCATCCCTCCGGTCATGCCACTGACTGACAGCATAGCCATTCCTAAAACTATATAAGAGAGCTGGCTTATTGTGGAATACGCTAGTCTTGCTTTCAGATTATCTTTAGTGAGGGCAATAACAGAAGATATTATTATTGTGAATGAAGCAATATAAGCGGTTGTTATTCCGACATTAAGGGCCTGGAGGGTCTCCGGTCCAAAGATGAAGTAGATCATTCGTACAATTGAGAAGACTCCGACTTTTACAACGGCAACGGCGTGTAAAAGTGCGCTTACAGGTGTTGGAGCGACCATTGCGGAAGGAAGCCAATTGTGAAAAGGCATGACAGCAGCCTTGGCAAAGCCAAAAATAAAGAGGAAAAAAACTATCGTAAGTACGGTTTTCTCCTGACTTACGATCTCTCCCGGGAATATTCCACCTGCTTTGAAATTGAGAGTACCAGCAAAAACGAAAGTTAAAATAACAGCTGGCAATAAAAACACCTTGGAAGTTCCGATTAAATACCAGAGATACTTGCCGCCTCCTTCGTAAGCTTCAGGCGTTTCCTTGTGCGCGACCAGGGGATAGGTAACCAATGTAATAATTTCATAGAACAAAAATAATGTGAATAAATTAGCCGCAAAAGCGGCTCCTATGGTAGCTGAAAGTGTGATCGCGAAACAGCAGTAAAACCTTGTTTGCGCGTGCTCCTTGAGAGTGCGCATATAGCCTATAGAATAAAAAGATGTAAGGACCCAAAGAAAAGAAGCCGTCAACGCAAACATCAGTCCGAGGGCGTCAACTCTGAATTCGATTGATAAGCCGGGCAAGATCGTGACGAGTAAAAGCTCAATTTTTTTCCCGGCAAAAATAGCGGGAGCCATGGAAAGAATGATTAAAAATTTTATTGTGGCTGCCCCAATAGAACAAGATTCCCTTCTATTAGGGTTATCTTTAGTTATGACGATTAGAATGGCCGCAACCAGAGACACAGTAACCGCCAGCAAAGGTTTTATAGAAGTAATAGTTTCCATTTTTATTTTTCTTTTTGTTTAGCCATAAAGGTACTAAGGCAGAAAGATAAATGATTTTGTGTTTTGGTGGTAGAGCTTGTCTATTTTTTCTCCTTTTTACTCATTTCCATGCTCTGCGTGGAAATAAGAAAAATCCAGTCTATCCTGTCGAAAAATTAGAGTTTCAATAAATTAATTTCATCCACATTGGCTGTGGGTTTATTTCTAAAAATTGCGATAACAATTGCCAAACCCACTGCAGCTTCTGCTGCCGCCACAGTCATCACCATGAAGGTAAAAATATGGCCATCCAGGTTATTCAGAAATTTGGAAAAGGCAACAAAAGTCAAATTTACGGCGTTAAGCATTAGCTCAATGGACATAAAAATCATAATGACATTCCGACGGAGCATTACACCTGCCACTCCGAGAGAGAATAGAATAGCGCTTACTAATAAGTAATGAGTTAAGGGAACCATGTTTTCAATTAACAATTAGTATTTATCAATTAACAATTTTCAAAGAGAAGCTTAAAGCATCCCGATGACGGATTACTAATGACCAATGACTAAATTTAATCAATTTTAGTCTTTGCAAGCATTACTGCCCCGATAATAGCAACCAGGAGTAAAATAGAAGCTATTTCAAAAGGGAGTAGATAATCTGTAAACAAAATTTTTCCAACCAGGGCAGTGGTGCCGAAATCTTCTCCGATCTGCGTTCCTTGATTCAGTCCACTGGCTTTTAATGTACTGAATAGTTTTATGAAGGCACCGACTGCCAATAAAAATCCTAAAAAGCTCAATAAAACATTTTTGTCTCTTGATTTCCAAATAGGTTCATTCCCGCGCAGGTTCAGCAACATAATGATAAACATGAACAGCACCATAATAGCGCCTGCATAAACCAGAATCTGAATGGCCGCGATAAAATGTGCGTTCAGTAAAACGAAAAGTCCTGCCAGACAGAACATGACCAGGATCATGTTTAAGACAGCGGCAACCGGGTTCCAGCTTATAATCATTAAAAAGGCCGCTAGTACAGCCACGCCGCCAAATATAAAAAAAATTAATAATTCCATTTGCCGTAAATCTCTTTTATGTAATTGAGTCGTTTTTGTAATTTATTTTTTGATATAAGTAACTGGTCTTTTTTATAAAACATCTTGTTTCTATCCAGGTCAGCTATTTCACATTCATCGCTCATCACAATGGCTTCTTTCGGGCAGACTTCCTCACAGAACCCGCAGAAAATGCAGCGAGCCATGTTAATACTGAAAGATTTCGGATACCTTTCCTTTTCCAGTTCTGTTTCATCAGGTTGAATTTCTATACATTTAGCCGGACAAACAATTTCGCATAATCCACAAGCCACGCACCGTTCTGTACCATTTTCATCAACCACTAGAACAGGACGGCCCCTGTAAGCGGGAGGAAATTCTACTTTTTCATCCGGATAATAGAGCGTGAATATTTTTCTTTTTTTATCTTTATTTAATAGTGCTGGAATAAAACCAATCAAATTTCTGAAGAAATGATTGGAAGTTACAGATATTCCCCGGAAGATTTCCGGCAGATAAATCCTTTCCCACCAGGTCATTGTGATGTTACGATTTACTATCATAATAAGTTACTGCAAAATTAAAATTACAATTCCCGTTACTAAAATATTTGCCAGAGACAATGGTAAAAGAATTTTCCAGCCTAATTTCATGATCTGATCATACCTAAATCTCGGCAATGTCCAGCGAATTGTCATCTGAAACCATATGAAAAAGATTACCTTGACCCAGAAGACAGATATATGGATCAACATAAGAATTATATTAGCCAATGTTTCATTTAAAAATGAGAGCATGGATAAGATCAATGCGGAGGAAATAAAAGGGATATGCCATGCGCCAAAGAAGAGGGTCGTTACCATCGCGGAAATAGTAACAATTTCCAGAAACTCTGCCATATAAAACATCCCGAATTTCAATCCGCTGTATTCCAGAAAATATCCGGCAATGATTTCAGATTCGCCTTCCGCAACATCAAATGGCGCCCGTTTATTTTCTGCAATAGCGCAGGCTAAAAACATAAAAAATCCAAGTGGCTGCAAAAAAATTCCCCAGCGAAAAAAACTTTCCTGAGCAGCGCCAATTTGAGTTAGCTGTAAAGAACCGTAAACCATGAAGACACCTACCAAGGTAAAACCCATCGCGACTTCATATGAAATCATCTGAGCGCTCGCCCTTAGAGAGCCGAGCAAAGACCAGTTGTTGTTGGAAGACCAGCCGGCAATAACAGTGCCGTACGTTGCAAGAGAAGATATTGCAAAAATAAAGATGAGCCCCACATCAAGGTCTGCAATGACGAGCTTGATATGTTTTCCGCCAATAACGTATTCCCCTCCAAAAGGAATCACAGCGAAGGTAAGCAATGCTGGTACAACACATATAATCGGGCTCAGCGTATGCATTATCTTATTAGCGCCCTCCGGAATAAAATCTTCTTTCGCAAGCATCTTAATGGCATCCGCAATTGGATGAAACAGACCTATCATGGAAAAGCCAAGGATATCCGCTCTATTAGCTCCTATCCTGTCCTGCATTAGAGCGCTTTGTTTTCTCTCTACCCAGGTCAATAGTGGAGCAAAGACGCCCATATTGAGCCCAAAGATAAAAAGCACTTTAGCAGTAGTGATTAAAAAATCTTCCATAAAAATTTATCTGCCTAAATCTGCGAAAGTCTAAGTCCTAATTATTAATTTTTATTCCAGTTTCTCCCAGTTTTTCGTAACATATGTTTTTAAAACTCTTAACATTTTTTGAGATTTCATCCATGACCTTGTCCGGTTCTATAGTCTCAAAAGGTCTCCCCATTGCTTTAGCTACTCCGCTCAAAATTTCCAGATCCGGCTTAGCCTTGGCAGGGCAGGGGACAGCCCTGTTAGTTTTCTGTACGAAGCCGTTTATATTTGTAAATGTGCCTTCTTTTTCAGCAAAAGTTGCGGAGGGAAGCACCACATTAGCTATGGAGCTCAAGTCGGAGTTATGGGTGTCCTGCACTACCAGAAAATCGAGTTTGGACAGGGTTTGCAGGACATCCTGTTTGGTATTAGAATTGTCTATAATATCATTGCCGATAATATATAGCGCTTTTAAATTCCCTTTGATGATTTTTTTAACTGATGATGTGTCGTTTGTTTTCACACCGAATTCTCTCGCTCCTTGCGGGTTCGCAGCTTTTTCTTTTTTGATAAGAAGATCATCTGCTTCCCATGAAGGAACAATACACTCTATATCATTCTTAATATTAAAAACGTTTTTTATTAATTTGTTGAAAAGATAGCATTCCTCATTGGTAGCATGGGGTGAACCAATAGCACCAATTTCGTTATTTTTTATCTTTTGTATTCCCTTTGCTATTGTGTCAAACGCTTCATTCCATGAGACTTCTTCAAGTTTGTTTCCTTTTTTAACCAGCGGTACGGTTAACCGGTTGCTTGTTTCTATCTGTTTATGAGTAATCCGTCCATTATCACACATCCAGACTTTGTTGACATCCATATTCTTTCTTGGAAGAAGGCGATAAACTTTACCGCGGCGGTGACAGATTCGGATGCTGCAATTATTTGAACATCCCGGGCAGACTGCTTTTGTTTCTTCCAAAAACCATACCCTGACCTGAAACCGAAAGTCAGCATTTGTCAATGCTCCAACGGGACATATATCAACAGTATTAAGAGAGTACTTATTGTCCAGAGATATTCCGGGATAAGTATTTATAATTGATTTATCACCCCGGGAAAACACGGCTAACTCACCGGTTTTGCTCACTTCTCTACAAAATCTTACGCAGCGACGGCAGAGGATGCAACGCTCTTCATCAAAAACAACACGGGGTCCTATTTTAAACCTTTTTCGTCCAGGCCTTTTTTCTTCTCGAAACCGGCTATGTGTAATTCCATGCTCAAACGTGTATTGCTGGAGCTTGCATTCACCTGCCTGGTCGCAAATGGGGCAATCGAGAGGGTGGTTTATCAACTGAAATTCCATTACTCCTTTTCTGGCTTTTAAAACCTTTTCCGTATTAGTGCGCACTACCATTCCTTCAGTAACCGGAGTATTGCACGCAATGGTGAGTTTAGGTATTTTTTCCACTTCTACTAGGCACATTCTGCAACAGCCGTCAATAGAAAGATGAGGATGATAGCAGAAGTGCGGGATTCTCACTCCATTAGCAACTGCAGCCTGTAATATGGTTTTACCAGCTTCAGTTTTAACTTCTTTTCCGTTTATTGTAAAAGTCGGCATTATATTTCAAAACTTTCAGGGCAAGTACATTTACCCGATTTAATATGATCTTCGAATTCGCCTCTGAAATGTTTAATTAATCCCTGTATTGGCCATGCTGCCGCGTCTGAAAGAGCGCAAATTGTATTGGCTTCCATGTTTCCCGCGACATCTAGCAAAAGATCGATGTCTTCCTTTTTTCCGCGGCCATTTTCTATCCCCAGTAATATCTGGTGTATCCAGGATGTTCCCTCTCTGCAGTTTGTGCATTGCCCGCAACTTTCATGACGGTAAAAATGAGACAGGACAATTCCTACTCTGACCATGCATGAAGTGTTATCCATTACAATAACAGCCCCTGTTCCAAGAGAACTGCCCGCCTGCATTAAGGAGTCGTGGTCCATTTTTACGTCTACCATGCCGGCGGGTAAAACTTTTGTTGAAGAACCTCCCGGTATAACGGCCTTTAACTTATTATCGTTACGAATTCCACCGGCTATTTTAAATATTAAATCTTTAAGGTTGTAACCCATTGGGAGCTCATAAGTACCCGGTTTTTTTATATGGCCGCTAATACCGAAAATTGTATTGCCAGCGCTTTTCTCGGTTCCTATTTTTTTAAACCAGTCTGCGCCGTTATTTATGATATGAGGGACATGACAAAAGGTCTCAACGTTATTGATAGTTGTGGGGTTTCCCCAAAGTCCATAACCGGCAGGGAAAGGAGGTTTTTTTCTTGGCTGTCCTTTTTTCCCTTCTACCGATTCCATCAAGCCGGTTTCCTCGCCGCAGATATAAGCTCCAGCTCCACGATGGACATAGATGTCGCAATTAAAACCAGAGTCAAAAATATTTTTCCCCAGATAATTTTCTTTGTAGGCCTCGTCAACTGCTTTTTGTAATATTTCAGCCTGCATGGTGTATTCGCCGCGAATATATATATAACAAGCCTTAATTCCCATAGCATAAGATCCAATAATAAGGCCTTCTATCAACTGATGCGGCTCGTTCTCAATAATTTGTCTGTCTTTAAAAGTTCCCGGTTCAGATTCGTCGCAATTACAGCCTATATATTTCGGTTTCTCATTTCCTTTAGGCATAAATGTCCATTTTAAGCCTGTTGGAAAGCCAGCTCCTCCTCTACCCCGGAGTCCCGATTTTTTGATTTCTTCGGTGACTTCTTCAGGTTTCATTTTTTTGAGAGCTTTTTTAGATGCCTTGTATCCACCATTTTTTAAATAGACTTTTAAGGTTTTAGAGCCACGCGTCTTAAAGTTTTTTGTTAAATAAAGTTCCATAACTTAGTCGTTGGTTATTAGTAGTTAGTTTTTAGCTGTCACTTATAATCATCAATATCCATTAACTAAAACCTGTTCACTTAAAATTACTTCAAGCTTTCCAAGATAGTATCAATTTTTTGTTTCGTTAAATTTTCATGAAACTCATCATTCACTTGCATCATAGGAGCTGTTCCACAACTTCCAAGGCACTCTACGGTAGATAATGTAAATTTATTATCCTTAGTTGTTTCTCCTGTTTTAATTCCCAGTTTGTCTTGCAGATGGTTCAGCATATGTCTGCTATTCAGAAGAGAACATGAAAGGTTAGTGCAAACCTGTAGGTGATACCTTCCCACAGGATTCATGTTAAACATGGTATAAAAAGAGACCACTTCCATTACTTCAATCGGTTTGATTTCTATAATTGATGCGATTTCTTCCATTGTTTCTTTGGAAATCCAACCCTGTTCTTTTTGGGCGATATGAAGAGCCGGGAGAAGAGCAGCCTTCTTCTCAGGGAATTTTGATATCTCTTTAGAAATTTCTTTTTTAGCGTTCTCTGAAAGCATTTTAATAGTTGTTAGTTTTTTTAGTCATTTGTTTCCTATGCACTGTATTTTGTCATCTCATCACTGCTTTTTACTCACTCCGCTCCTAGCGCGATTGCCCTGTTTCCGCAAGCTCAGGGCAAGCTTTCACGAGGGGATTTCATGGCGAATTGTTCATTGATAAATGATAATTGTTAATTGTCTTCAGTCCTCTGCCATCCGTCCCATGGTTCTTACCTGTCACATTCTCCACCGATCAGGTTAATTTGATCAAAAGTAGGGATAATATCAGCCAGTAATGATCCAATGCACAACCTCGGCATTGCCTGGGTTATTGCAAAACAGGGTGGTCGGACACGGCACTTTACAGGTTTGCCGCTACCGTTACTTACCAGGTAAAACCCTACTTCTCCGTTACCTCCTTCTACAGGGAAATAGACTTCTCCTTTGGGAGGTTTTATCCCTTCAGTCACTACAATGAAGTGATCAATCAGCGCTTCCATTTTTGTATAAACATGGTCTTTTGCAGGCAACCGGACTATCGGATCATCTATATTTACAGGCCCTTTCGGCATTTTGTCCAAGCATTGTTCCACTATTCTCATGCTCTGGTTGAGTTCTTCCATCCTCACAAGATAACGATCAAAATTATCCCCTGTGCTTCCAGTAGGGATTTCAAAATCAATTTGGTCGTAAATTAGGTAGGGGTGTGCCTTTCGAACATCATATTCCACACCGCATGCTCTTAAGCAGGGACCGGTAAAACCATAAGCAATAGCTTCGTCGGATGTGATGCCTCCGACATCTCTCATTCTGTCAAGAAAAATTCTATTTTTTGTCAGCAGTTTATCAACATCGTTATAAAGGTCGCGACATTTAATAAACGCGGATTTAACATCTTCTTTGAAATTAGGGGGCAAATCATTTTTTACCCCGCCGATTCTGATATAGTTTGAGGTCAACCTTGCGCCGCAGACTTTTTCCAGTAAATCCCATAGTAATTCACGTGCCTCAACAAAATAAAGGAATGCTGAGAATCCGCCTAATTCAAGAGCTCCGGCGCCTATATTGGTGTAATGGTCTGTCATACGCGCGAGCTCTGAAGTAATGACTCGAATATATTTGCATCGATCGGGTATTTTGACGTCCAGCATTTTTTCTACTGCGAGAGCGTAGCCCACGTTATTTAAAATAGCTGAATTGTAATTCAGCCGATCGGTATAGGGAAAAGCCTGGCTCCAGGTTCCGTTTTCACACTGCTTCTCAAAACCGCGATGCAGATACCCGATTTCTACATCCATGTTTACAATAGTTTCACCGTCTAATGTAACAAGAAACTCCACTGTGCCGTGAGTGGCTGGATGAGACGGTCCCATATTTAGAACCATGTGTTCGGAATGCAGGTTTTCTGTTAAATCAGTCATATAAAGAATTAATTAGTGACATCAGTGTAATCTGTGGTTTCGTTTAGTTCTTCGGTCCTATCAAAGGTTGTCTTTTTGTAATCGGATAATCTTTTCTCAAAGGATATCCCTCAAATTCTTCATATAATAAAATTCGCCTTAAATCAGGATGATTATTAAACTTAATTCCATACATGTCATATGCTTCCCGCTCGAACCAGTTAGCGCCAATCCATAAAGGAACAATAGAATCAATAGTACAATCTTTTTCTGAAACAGGGGCTTTTACTCTGATACGGTGATTATGATTAAGGGAATAAAAATGATAGACCACTTCAAATCTTTCGTTATGGCCCTTCTGGTTAAGGTAGTCAACTACCGTCAAATCCATCATAAAATTAAAATCAAGATCGTTTTCTTCTTTTAAAAAACGGCATACGTCTAACACAGAGTATTTTTTTATGATAATAGTGTCATCCCCGCGAAAAGAGTGGGAATCTATGATAGCAGCACCAAATTTTTTTTTCAGCTTTTCAATATTAGAAGACATAATTGCTAATTACAAGGTTAGCTTCGCCCCGCTAAGCGTGGCTTCGCAGATTCGCCCAAAGGAGAGTTTCTGCGAAGACTTGAATTCAGATTGCAAATTGTGAATTGCCTACTGCCAACTGTCAACTGCCTTTCTCCATTTTTTAGACTCCAGTTTTAGAAACCGGGGAAGGTCCTTTTGGGTAATCGGAAAATTTTTCGCCTTGAACTTTTTTCTGTAATTTAATCAGCCCGTCCAAAACCATTTCCGGGCGGGGAGGGCAACCGGGTATATAAATATCTACCGGAATAATCGTATCAATTCCCTGTACAGTGGCGTAGTTGTCATAAAACCCTCCGGATACAGTGCACACTCCATACGCCATGACCCATTTCGGTTCTGTCATTTGATTATAAACTTTTACCAAAATAGGGGCCTGCTTATGGCTTATAGTGCCAACGACCATCATCAAATCAGCCTGCCTGGGAGAAAACCTCGGTAATGCGGCGCCAAACCGGTCTATGTCGTAACGAGGCCCTGCAACCGACATAAATTCCATTCCACAGCAGGCAGTAATAAAGGGGTATAAAAAAAATGAATATTTTCTTCCCCAGTTAACGACATCATTAAGCGATGTCAGGATAATATTGTCTCCTAAACTCTTTTCTATTCCCATTTCAAAGCTCCTTTTTTCCAGACATATACAAGACCTATGCCTAAGACAACGATAAACAACAGCATTTCAACAAACCCGAACCACCCCAGTTTTTTAAAAAGAATAGCCCACGGGTAGAGAAATACTGCTTCAATATCAAAGAGGATAAACAATACTGCTGTAAGATAAAATTTTACAGAAAAGCGCTGGCGGGGTGATACTATAGGTTTTTTCCCGCATTCGAAAGGTTCCATTTTGTCGGGAAAAGATTTCTTTGGCCCTAATAAAGAGGTTAATGTAAGCATTCCTACCGCAGTACCTGTGGCCAGGACGAGCAGAATTAAAACGCCTAAGTATTGATTAAGCATGGATTAGAGGCTAAGAATTAAAAGGATTTGCATGATACGATAATACTGTTTTTGTTGTCAAGGAGTTATTGTCGCAAATAATAGAGGGAAAAGACAGGAACATTAGCAATTATCGATGAGCGGGGTGTGTAATGCTAACCGCTGATATATGACTGCTGATAGCCGAACCTCAATCTACTCAAAAAAGGACTTGCCCCCTTTAAAGGTAGTTATTTTGAAAAAAAGAGTTTTTTTGATTATTTATTTTCTTTGACGGCAGGCAGAAATGAGTATAATGGATGAATAGTTTTTTTTGAATATTTATATGAGTGAGAAATTTAAAATATACTTTTTCCCTATTGAAGAGCCACGCATGGACTGTGTCTGTGAAGCAGTCCAAAAAGGACTTAAGTTTTTAGATGGTTTATACAATAAATATAAAGATGTGAAGGATGTAAGTTTGTATGTCTGGTCAAAACAAGATATTCCATATTATTTCAAAGAATCATTTACTCCGGAAGCGATTAAAATATTAACGGATGGAAAGACGTTAGTTGGAGTCAATCTAAAAATAAAACTCGAATCACATGAAACATTCAGCACATCTTCTAACGTTGAAACAATCTTGACCGCGCACCCTAATAAAAAAATGTTTGATGACATATCTGCATCTATTGCTAAGGGTACCGTTAAAACTGTTGTAATCATTAATGATGAAAAGAAATCAGAACCATGGTTAACAACCTGGGCTCCGAACCTGGAAAAGATTGAATGAATTTTTGCTGAATGGCTTCCTCCATCATTTTCTCTTAATCCCAATTTCGAAAATATGATTTTAGCTTTTTCTCATTTTCCCGATGCATTGTGAGAATTTGCTTTATTTAGAAAATTTTCTACTCTCGACAAACGGTTCACATATTATTTTTTATATTCATATAAATCAAATTATTAAAATATTTTCTTTAAGTATTAATTTAAGTATATCATTTAAGTTTTATGGAATCTTATCTATTAAAAAACATAAACCTGCCTGATTTAAAGCTACTTAAAACAGCTCTTGATTTTGGGGCTTATAATGGTTTTTTGAAATGCCTGGATAGCTATAGCCCAAAAGATGTTGTTGAAGAAATTGAGGCGTCGGGGCTTAGGGGGAGGGGAGGAGGATGGTATTCCACAGGTCAGAAGTGGAATTCTCTTAAAAGAGTAAAAAATAAACCTGCTTATTTCTGTTGTAACTGCTCAGAAGGGGAACCGGGTTCTTTTAAAGATCGCTTGATAATAGAAAAAAATCCTCACCTATTGCTCGAGGGAGTTGCTATTGCCTCATATGCACTGGGTGTTAATACTGCCTATATTTGTGTGAGAGGAGAATTTACCGAAGCGACTGAAATTCTAAAAAAATCCCTTACAGATGCTAAAGCAAAGAAGTTGCTTGGAAAAAATATTCATAATACAGGCTATGATTTAAAGATTATTATTTTTAGAACGGGTGGAAATTACATTTGCGGTGAAGAGACCGCGCTTCTTAATTCCTTGGAAGGTTGGCCCGCAACACCAAGAGAAAAGCCGCCCTATCCGGCTGAAGCAGGGTTATATGGATGTCCCACCATAATTAACAATGTGGAGACTGTTTCAAATATCCCTTACATTATTAATAATGGGGTGGATTGGTTTAGCGCTATAGGTTGCAGGGAATGCCCGGGGAATATGCTTTTTTCAATCAGTGGTCACGTAAAAAAGCCGGGTGTGTATGAAATACCTATAGGAAGCTTTACGTTGCGGGAAATTATCGACCAGTTTGCGGGCGGCCCTAATAACGGACATTCAATAAAAGCAGTAATCCCGGGAGGTGGGTCTTCCGGCTTTTTATCGCAAAAGGAATTGGATATTACAATGAATCCTGATTCGCTAAAAAAGATTGGTTCATCCTTCGGGACAGGATCCATTATTGTTATGGGGGATCAAGCGGATATAGTAAAAATGACCCGTAAACTTGCCAAGTTTTTTAGGGATGAAAGTTGTAAAAATGAATGTGAGATTTGTAAAAAAGGAAGCATAGAGCTTACTTACCATCTTCTCCAAATTGAAAAAGGAGAGGGGAAAAGTGAAAATTTAAGTAAAATCCATAAAACTATTGAATCCATGAAAGATGGAGGAATTTGTGCTATGCCACAAACAGCATCATCTGTTATTAAAAGCGCTTTACAAAGATTTCCTCATGAATTTAATAATAAAATAGCTAATAAGGTAAGCTAAATTATGTCTAAAATTAATACGGTTCAAAAAGAAAAAATCCATAAAATTTTAAAGTATTATCCAGATAATCAATCGGCTTTGCTTCCTATCCTGTTTTACCTTCAGGATGAAAACCGTTATCTTGATGATATGGTGTTATGGGAACTTTGTGAAATCCTTGATATGAACTTCCAATTTATAAAAGATGTAGCGGAATATTATGTAATGCTTAGAACTCAGCCGGTTGGAGAAAAGCTCATCCGTGTATGTACCAATGTGGCATGTACCCTATGCGGTAGTGAAGAGCTGGTTGAATATATGGAGGAAAAACTCAGAATTAAAGTGGGAGAGACATCAAAAGACGGCAAATATTCTCTTTTTACGGCACATTGTCTAGCCTGCTGTAACAACGGTCCCGCTATACAGGTCAATGATAAATATTACAAGCATATCTCCAGAAAAGATATAGATCGACTATTGGAAACCACCGATGCAAAATAGCCCTGTAAACTATCCATCGGTAGAAAATTGGGTTAAACCTTATCTATTACCGATTATACAATCACTAATCAAGGCGTATTTCCGGCTCTTTCATAGCCCTTTGGCCTTAAGCAAGAGCGTCCAATGCTGTGTTAAAGGTCGGGCTGGGGCGCATGGCCTTTAATGTCTTTTCACCATCCGGGTGATAATAGCCGCCCATATCAACAGACGATCCCTGGGGCGCGTTCAGTTCATCAACAATCTTTGCCTCGTTGTCTCCAAGCTCTTTTGCCAGTTTTGAAAAACGCGCCTGAAGCTCCGTGTCCTCGGTCTGTCTGGCCAATGCTTGCGCCCAGTATAAAGTGAGGTAAAAATGGCTTCCACGATTATCCAATTCATTAACCTTACGGGAAGGAGACTTGTTGCTTTCTAGAAAGTTACAATTTGCTTCGCCAAGGGTACTTGAAAATATTTTCGCTTTTTTATTACCGGTGGTATTGCCCAGGTGTTCCAATGATTCAGCAAGGGCTAGAAATTCTCCAAGGGAATCCCATCTTAAATGCCCTTCCTCTTGAAATTGCTGCACATGTTTAGGTGCCGATCCACCTGCACCCGTCTCAAAAAGTCCGCCGCCATTCATTAAAGGCACGATTGATAACATTTTAGCACTAGTATTTAGTTCAAGAATAGGGAAAAGGTCCGTGTTATAGTCACGCAATACATTTCCAGTAACAGAAATAGTGTCTTTACCTTCTCTCATTCTCTCAACTGATAACTTGGCTGCTTGCGCAACGGACATGATCTGGATATCGAGGCCACTGGTATCATGATTTGGCAAATATTTATTTACTTTCTTAATGAGTTGCGCATCATGTGGTCTAGTTTTGTCTAACCAGAAAACAGCCGGCGCCCCGGTTGCTCTGGCCCTGGTAACGGCCAGTTTTACCCAATCTTGTATGGGTGCATCTTTTACCTGACATGCCCGCCAAATATCCCCCTCTTGCACGCAATGTTCGTGAATTACGTTCCCGGAAGAGTCAATAATGCGAATCTTTCCGCTTCCAGGAGATTCAAAGGTCTTGTCGTGAGATCCGTATTCTTCCGCTTTTTTTGCCATGAGACCCACGTTTGGAACCGTCCCCATGGTCGAAGGATCAAGAGCGCCATGTTTTTTACAATTATCTATAGTTTCCTGGTAAAGATTCGCGTAACTGTGGTCAGGAATTACTGCCTTTGTATCTTTAGGCTTGCCGTTAGGCCCCCACATTTTTCCTCCATCACGAATCATGGGAGGCATGGATGCGTCGATAATGATATCACTCGGTACATGCAGGTTTGTGATTCCTTTGTCCGAGTTCACCATGGCCGTTTCAGGCCGGTTCTTATAAACCTCCTGGATGTCCGCTTCTATTTCCGTTCTTTTATCTTCTGGAAGACTCTGTATCTTCGCATAAAGGTCGCCCAGACCATTATTAAAATTAACGCCAAGCTCTTTAATGACAGAAGCATGTTTTTCAATCACGTCTTTATAAAACACCTTAACGCAATGGCCGAAAATGATAGGGTCGGAGACCTTCATCATGGTTGCTTTCATGTGCAAAGAAAACAACACACCATTTTCTTTTGCATCTTTCATTTGGAATTCAAGGAAAGTTGTCAAAGCAGTTTTGCTCATGAAGGTCGCGTCAATAACTTCGTCCGCTTCAAGAGGTAATTTTTCTTTTAGGACTGTAATCTTTTGGAAATGGCCAACAAACTCGATCCTGGCATCCGTTGCTTTGGCTATGGTCGTGGATTTCTCATTGGAGAAAAAATCTCCACTGCTCATGGATGCAACATGTGTTTCAGAATCCGGACTCCACCCGGCCATTTTATGCGGATTCTTTTTAGCATATTCTTTTACCGCAACTGCGGCCCTGCGATCAGAATTTCCTTCTCTTAAAACAGGATTTACTGCGCTTCCCAGAACTTTTGCGTACCTGGTTTTAATCTCCTTCTCCGCGTCGTTTTTCGGATCTTCCGGATAGTCCGGAACCTTAAAGCCATGGTCCTGTAATTCCTTTATGGCGGCTTTTAACTGAGGGATGGAAGCGCTGATATTCGGAAGTTTGATAATATTGGCCTCCGGTGTCTTTGCAAGTTCGCCTAATGCGGTCAGCTCATCAGGTATTTTTTGATCCGCAGTCAGGTTGTCTGGAAAGTTCGCGATAATTCTTCCCGCAAGAGAGATATCTCTTGTTTCAACAGCAATGCCGGATGGTACAGTGAATGCGTTGATTATAGGGAGCAAAGAGCAAGTCGCCAACGCGGGTGCTTCATCGGTTTTTGTATAAATAATTTTTGATGTTTCTTTTGCCATGTTTTTTACCTCCTCTAAAAATTTAGTTTATTTTGGAATTTGTTCTTTAAAAAGAGATCAAATAACTTTCTTAATGAGCAAAAAAGACTTCAATAAAAAGTTATTTTCATGATTGATTTTAGATTGATGTTCTTTAAAGTACAATACAAATTATTAATTCAGTGAAGAGTGTTGCTGACTTAACTTAACTTCAATTAGAAATTTAAAAGAGTCTCTAATTAAAAATAAATGAATAATTTAAATTTTCCTAACAAGAAAATCAAGTTTCTTTTATAGTTAACTCAACAGCAAACCTGCCCCCTTTATACTTTCCATAATTAATTATATTATACTTACGAGATGTGGCCACAGAATCTCTTGCTATTTAGTAAGCGTTAAGCTGTTAGTTATAAGTTTTCAGCAAAAACATGATAATCGATGTTGTAATTTTTTTGGTTATTATCTGCTGTAACGTGACGTATAGGAATTTCAATGTTTATTTAGATTCCAATCAGGTTGGGAATGACAGGGATGGAAGAGTCATTTCCGCAAAAGCTGGAATATAGCTTTATTATTTTTATAGTGCTGAATTTTGGTACTAATTATTTCTTTTACAAACTGAAATTCTACTGCTGAAAGCCGATGGCTAAACTTGTATGCTATTTTTTACCAAAAACTCTACCAAATATAGTATCCACATGTTTTAAATGGTATTTTACATTAAAAGCACTGTTTATATCTTTCGTGGTCAGATATTTCTTTATATCTTTATCTTTCGTTAACAAATTTTTAAAGTTTTTACCATTCTTTTTTGCGCGCATAGCATTTTTTTGGACAATATTATATGCAAGCTCTCTTGAAATGCCCCGTTTCGCCAGTTCCAGAAGAATTCTTTGAGAAAAAATCAGTCCCTGAGTTTTATCGAGATTCTTTTTCATGTTTTCAGGATAAACAACAAGATTTTTAATAAGGGTACGCACTTTATTAAGCATATAATTTAACAGAATAGTAGAATCCGGAAGGATGACGCGTTCTACCGATGAATGGCTTATATCTCTTTCATGCCACAAAGCGATATTTTCATGAGCTGCTAATGAGTTAGAGCGGATGATTCTTGTCAGACCGCATATTTGTTCCGCAGTGACAGGGTTTTTTTTATGCGGCATGGCAGAGGACCCTTTTTGTCCAGCAGCAAATTGTTCTTCTGCTTCCATGACTTCTGTTCTTTGAAGATGCCTGATTTCTAAAGCGAATTTTTCAAGCGACCCTGCGATAACAGCTAAGGTAGATAAATATTCCGCATGCCTGTCCCTCTGAATAATCTGGCTTGAAACAGGAGCCGGGGTTAAACCTGATTTTTTGCAGACATATTCTTCAACTGAAGGATCTATATTCGCGTAAGTTCCAACTGCTCCGGAGATTTTTCCATAACTGATGACATCTTTAGCCCGTTTCATCCTGATGATGTTTCTTTTGACTTCTTCATACCAGAGCGCCATTTTAAGGCCAAAGGTTACGGGTTCCGCATGAACTCCGTGAGAACGGCCAATCATAATCGTATTTTTATGTTTAAGGGCCTTTTCCTTTATTGCTTTGGCTAAATGGTTTAAGTCGTTCAACAAAATATCGGAGGCTTCTTTTAATTGAATGGCAAGGCCGGTATCAAGGATGTCAGATGAGGTTAAACCGAGGTGGATATAGCGGGAATCCTCTCCCACATATTCAGCAACATTTGTTAAAAAAGCTATTATGTCGTGTCTGGTCTTTTCCTCAATCAGGTTAATTCTATTTATATCAAAATCTGCTTTTTTTTTAATATTATTAACGGCTGACTTAGGGATTTCTCCTAATTTCTCCAAAGCCACACAGGCAAGGACTTCTACAAAAAGCCATTTTTTAAGTTTATTTTCCTGGCTCCAGATTTTGGCCATTTCCGGCCGTGAATATCTTTCTATCATATTAAACGCTTGGTAAGAGTCATAAACCTTCATACTAAATGCTTTAAACAGAAAAAGCAATTAACAAATAAAGATAGGTACTGAGAAAATCCTGTAATAAACATCATTTTTATTGTCATTTCGAATTGATCGGGAATCCAGATTTCCACTTACATAGGCATGACATTGTAAAATCTCCAAAACAATTTTATTGTCCATTTCAGTATGTTAAACTACTGCTATGTCATTTTCAGAAATAATTGGACAGGAGAGGCCGGTAAGGATATTACAATCTTCACTTAAGAAAGGGGATGTTTCACATGCTTACTTATTTTACGGGCCGGAAGGGATAGGGAAGCGGCTAACTGCATTGAACTTTGCAAAAGCTATGAATTGTTTATCTTTAGATGACAATTCCTGCGGAGAATGTATTCACTGCAAGAAGTTTGATAATGAAAATTTCCCTGATTTTTCGGTGGTTGAACCTGCGGATGGAAATATTAAGATTGAGGTTATCAGAGAACTGCAGAGAAAAATCAGTTATCGACCTTATGAAGGGAAATTTAAAGTTATCTTTATACATGGAGCAGAAGAAATGACTCTCGGAGCCGCTAATTCTTTTCTTAAAACTTTAGAAGAACCACCAGGCGCCACGGTTTTTATTTTGGTATGCCACAATTTTAATTTACTGTTACCCACTATTATATCCCGGTGTCAGAAAATTCAATTCAACCTTATACCTGTGAAAACTATAAAAAATATTCTTATAAAGGAAAAACAAATAACGCCGGAAGATGCTCACTTGATGGCATCCTATTCACAAGGACGATTGGGAAAGGCTTTAGAGATGGGTGTCAGGGATATAATGAAAATGAGAAACGAAATCCTAAATTTAATGCAGAGTGTCTCTTTTGATGAAATGGATTTGATATTTAAAAAAAATAAAGCATGGAGTAGTGACAAGGAAAATTTAGAAATCATATTGGCATCTATTTTAAACATTGTGCGTGATATGGTTGTTTTGAAAGGTACAAAAAACGAAAAACTCATTGCGAATCTGGATGTAAAAGATAAATTAATTTCTTTAATTAGAGTTTCTAATATCAATCAGTTAATTTTTTTGTTTTATTCTATTGAGGAAACAATCCGTCATTTTAAAAGAAACATTAATGCGCAGCTTTTGTTAGACACGTTGATGATTAAAATGTGCTCTGTTTTTGAGAAATAAATGGAGCTGCAATTAAAAACACTTGCCACAAAGACACCAAGGAACAAAAGATAAGAAATTTCTTAGTGTCTTTGTGACTTAGTGGCTAATTATTTCAAAGGGGATTAATGGAAAAGGATAAAAATGAAAAGTCTAAACATTGCGTTGGAATTAGTTTGAAAAACAATTCAAAAAGCTTTGATTATGACCCAAATTCCATAAAACTCCGAGTGGGAGATATGTGTATTGTAGAAACCAACTGGGGAGAAGATATCGGGATGGCTGTCATGTCTGAAAGAAGCACCTGCTGTAAAAAGAAAGGAAGACATTATAAGAAGGTATTACGAAAGGCCTCAAAAGAAGATTTAAGAAAAAGCGAATTTAATGATCAGCGCACAAAAGAGGCATACCAGTTCTGTTTGCAAAAAATTAAAGAACGAAAAATCCTCATGAAACTCTTTCAAGTAAATATGAACCTTGAAGCTACAAAAGCAAAATTTTATTTTTCGGCTGAAGGGCGGGTGGATTTTCGTGTGCTTATTAAAGATCTGACGCAGAAATTTAAAATGAAGATTGAGATGAGACAAATTGGAGTAAGAGATCAAGCCAAGCTTATGGGAGGTTGCGGGCCATGCGGACTGAAACTTTGCTGTTCAGGTTTTTTAAGGGATTTTGAACCTGTTTCGATTAGAATGGCAAAAAACCAGAACCTTGCGCTCAACCCGATGAAAATAACAGGTGCTTGCGGACGTCTCCTTTGCTGTCTTATCTATGAGAATGATAATTATAAAGAGTTAAAAAAGAATCTCCCTAAAAATGGAATAATGGTTGAAACGCCTCAAGGAGAAGCAAAGGTAACTGGCACAGATATTATTCAGCAAAAAGTATTTGTGGAGTTGGAGGAAGGAAAAAGATCGTCTTTTCAAATTAATGAAATCGAGACGATTAAAAAAAATGTTAAAAACTTGAAACATGAAAACCAGCAGGGGAAAAATGATAAACCGACTTAAACTATGAAAATAATTAAGCAGAGATCGCGGGGGGCAGGGCTGTAACCAAAAAATGTTTTTGCCACAAAGACACCAAGGCATAAAAAACAAATTTTTCTTAGTGTCTTTGTGACTTAGTGGCTAATTATTTCAATCAAAGCATAAAAATATGCAAAATAAAAAATTCTACGTAACAACACCTATCTATTATGTAAATGATTTGCCTCATCTCGGCCATGCATACACCACTGTAGCGGCTGATATCATTTCCCGTTTTAAGCGCTTACAGGGCTATGATGTCTTCTTTCTGACCGGTACGGATGAACATGGTCAAAAAGTAGAACAGGCAGCTCAAAAAAGGAACGTAGCTCCCCAGGAACACTGCGATGAACTCCATCTCAGATTTAAAGAATTATGGAAGCGGCTGAATGTTTCTAATAATGATTTTATCCGCACAACTGAAGAACGCCATAAAGAAATTGTAAGGCAAGTTCTTCAGGTATTGTTCGATAAGGGAGAGATTTATAAAGATTCTTATGAAGGATGGTACTGTCTTCCAGATGAGAGATTTTGGACTGAGAAGGATCTGGTAAAAGGCAATTGTCCGGAATGCGGCAGAAAAGTGGATCGCATCAAAGAGTATAATTATTTCTTTAAGATGGGCAAGTACCAGAACTGGCTAAATGAATACATTAAATCCAATGAAATTGTAATTTTACCTTCTAATCGCAGAAATGAAGTGCTCGGGTTTCTAAACAAAGAGCTTGGCGACTTGTGCATTTCGCGCCCTAAAGAGCGTTTGAAATGGGGAATTCCGCTTCCATTTGATGAAGACTATGTGACTTATGTCTGGTTTGACGCCCTCATTAATTATATAACGGCTGCAGGTTATCACAAGGATGAAAAAAGTTTTAATCACTGGTGGCCTGCTGATTTTCATCTTGTGGGAAAGGATATTCTGACAACCCATTCGGTTTACTGGTTGACCATGTTAAAGGCTGTGGGAATCCCACTCCCTGAAAATATTTTTGCGCATGGGTGGTGGACAGTCAACGGACAGAAAATGTCTAAATCTTTGCTTAATGTTGTTGAGCCAAATAGATTAATCAATGAATACGGAGCAGACGCAGTACGTTATTTTTTAATGAGGGAAGTCCCTTTTGGTCTGGATGGTGATTTTTCCCATGAAGCACTGATAGGACGAATTAATACCGATTTGGCGAATAATCTCGGAAACCTATTGAATCGCACTCTAAATATGGTTCAGAGGTATTTTAATGGAACTATTCCTGAACCAGTCGGTGATAATGACATGGAGAGAGATCTCATTAATAAAGCTGCTCAAATAGTTCAGGAAGTTGAAAAACTGTTGGAATGTCTTGAATTCAGCAAAATACTGGTCTCTATCTGGGAATTTATAGACGCTACAAATAAATATATTGATTCTTCTGCGCCATGGAACCTGGCTAAGTCTGAGGAAATGAGAGGAAGGTTATCTACTGTTATGTATAATGCCCTCGAAGCTTTAAGGACCATCGCTATTCTTCTTTATCCATTTATGCCGGAGAAAGCCGATGAAATTCATAGACAAATCGGTATGACTGAAGATTCTTTATCCCAGGAAATGGATTCAGTGAAAAAATGGGGCGGTGTGAAAGCAGGTGTGTCAATTAACCGTAGTGAACAACTCTTTCCGAGGATTGATGATGACAGGAAAGAAGAATTGCTGAAAAAATTAAAGGGAGAAAGCATGGAAGAAAGTAAAAAAGAAACTCAAGAAAACAAAAAAGAAGATCATGGTTCTTCAGCCGATTTAAATATGATAAGTATTGATGAATTTGCAAAGTTGGATCTGAGGGTAGGGGAGATTAAAGAAGCGGAGAAGGTAGAAAAATCAAAAAGGCTGATAAAACTGAAAGTAAATATCGGCGTAGAAACTCGGCAGGTTGTGGCTGGTATTGCAACATGTTACAGCGCGGACGAACTGATCGGAAAAAAAATTATATTAGTTGCAAATCTAAAGCCGGCCCGACTTATGGGAATTGAGTCACAGGGAATGGTATTAGCGGCAACCTCAGGCGATAAAATTACCTTAGCAGGTTTTCAGGATGAGGTAACTCTTGGATCGAGGGTGAAGTGAAATGATTTACTTATTCAATGATATACTTGCCCGGGTTGACAGGGATACCATTGAGCATAACGGAACAATGCAAATGTGGTCCCATCGGCTTTGCCTGATTGCGATATTAATTATCCTCTCTTTCTTCTATCACCAACTTCCACAAGATTTTTTTTAGAATTGTGATCATATCTCGTGACGAAAGCATATCTGTGGTCAATAAGGGGTAGATTATTCTTGCGGTTTCCATCGAAGCTTTGGTTTGCGGGCTGCAAGAGTTTCATCAAGACGGGAAACTTTGGATTTTAAGGGAGTGTGGTGAAGGGATTCCGGATCTTCTTTAGCCCGTTTGGCTATATCTTTCATGGCTTCTATGAATTTGTCTAAAGTTTTTTTCGTTTCTGTTTCGGTCGGCTCAATCATTAAAGCGCCTTTTACTATTAATGGAAAATAAATTGTAGGGGGATGAAAACCGTAATCAATTAATGATTTGGCTATATCGAGGGTAGATACTCCATGTTGCAATTGATTTTTATCGGATAAAACACACTCGTGCATACTGGGACTTTCATAAGGTAAATGGAAATCCTCCTTCAGCCGGCTGCGTATGTAGTTTGCGTTTAAAACAGCAATCTCACTTACCTTTCTTATATTTTCTTTTCCTAATGTTTTAATATACGCATAGGCCCTGAGAAAAATGGAAAAATTCCCGTAAAATCCCTTTAATTTTCCGATAGATTGTGGATGATTATAATTCAGAAAGTACCAGTCGTCTTTTTTATCGATAATTGGTATAGGGAGAAAGGGTATAAGATTTTTCTTAACCCCGACCGGTCCTGAACCGGGACCACCGCCTCCGTGTGGGGTTGAGAATGTTTTATGAAGGTTAAAGTGCATAACATCAACGCCCATCTCCCCGATTTTGCTTATTCCCATCAGGGCATTCAAGTTTGCTCCGTCACAATAAACCAAGCCGCCTTTTTTATGCACAATTTCTGTAATTTCTAAAATATCTTTTTCAAAAAGACCGAGTGTATTTGGATTGGTAAGCATAAGCGCGGCAACATTTTCATCCATGGCGTTTTTGACAACTTCCGGATCCAAAAGTCCCTGACCATTTGACTTTAAAGAGACCACTTCATAGCCGGAAAGGATAGATGTAGCAGGGTTTGTTCCATGCGCGGAATCCGGCAGCAAAACTTTTTTTCTCGGGTTACCATTTTTTCTATGATAAGCCCGAACCATCATTATTCCTGCCAGTTCTCCTTGAGCTCCGGCAGCAGGCTGCAATGAAACCTTATCCATGCCGCTGATTTCGGCAAGATCTTGAGCCAGTTCATTCATTAATTGTAAATTACCCTGAGACAACTGCTCCGGCTGAAGAGGGTGAGAATTTGTAAATGCCGATATACGGGCGATATCCTCGTTAATTTTAGGATTGTATTTCATGGTACAGGATCCAAGAGGATAAAAACCGTGATCCACACTGAAATTCCATTGGGATAATCGGGTAAAGTGGCGAATAACCCCGACTTCGCTTACCTCAGGAAAGCCCTTGATCTCATCCCTTTTTTGGTTGGCAGGAATCAGGTCGTCAATGTTTTCTTCCGGTACATCCGATTTTGGCAAAGAGTAAGCCTCGTGGTTTTCAGTGCCAAGGTCGAAAATCAAAGGCTCATTAAAAACCAACCCACTTGCGCCATAAATGTTGTTTGCGTTTTTACTCATGTTAAAGAAAAAAATTATTAACCACGAAGATTACGAAGAGAACTAAGAAAAATCTAAAATATGAAATTTGTAACCTGCAATTGCATATTGAATTTAACCAAGGATTACTTTCCCATGATCGCGGCTGTTTTCAATAAATACCCTGTTATTATTGATACCTGAAATTATCGAACCTGCCACATGAACCCCTTTAATATTCGTTTCAAGGTTCTTAGGAATATGTTTTGGAGCCAACGTTTTAGGATTATATTTTAACCCGAATGCATCCATCAATTTACTGTCTGGTCTATAACCGGTCATGGCAAAGACAAAATCATTTTTTACCCTGCTCCTTTTTCCATTTATCCGGATTCCTATATATTCCCGCGATATTTCCTGGACGGTAGCATTAAAAATTGCTTTAACCAGTTTTTTTTCAATTCTTTTTTTAATATCCGGTAGAATCCAGTATTTGATTTTTTTGCCTAACGTTGCCTCACGATGAATCAGCGTTACTTTTGCGCCATGATGGCAGAGCTCAAGCGCCGCTTCTACAGCAGAATTATTTCCGCCGACAACAGCAACCTCTTTATTATAAAAAGGGTGAGCTTCTGTATAGTAGTGGGATACTTTGGAAAAGTCTTCGCCCTTTACCCCTATCATGTTTGGATTATCATAGTACCCGGTCGCTAATATGACTTTTCTGGCTTTATATTCTTTTTGTTTTCCGGAATAAGTTTTTGCATGAACCGATAAGTAATTGCTGTGCCTGCTTAATCCAATTGCTTCTTCATAGGTGTTGGTTTTGAGTTTAAAGAGTTTTACTATTTTTAGGTAGTAATTAAGAACTTCCTGTCGGTTTGGCCTGAATTTATCAGAAATAAAAGCGGTTTCTCCAATTTCCAGCAAATCAGGCGTAGAAAAAAAGGTCATATTTTTAGGAAAATTATAAATTGCGTTAACGACACACCCACGGTCTAAAACAACATAATCCAGTTTTTTTCGCGCTGCTTCAATAGCACAGGCCAGTCCTGCCGGCCCCGCTCCCACTATGATGACGTCTTTCATGATAACCCTTTCTGTTTATTTAACCGAAGAGAACCTTTTGTCAGTTCACAGGGATCAGGGACCGAGGGGTGGCTTTTTTTGATCTCCGAATCCTGACGCCTGAACCCTGATGTACTGGGTGCCTTGTGGTTGCGGCCCTGCCGCGCTGCGGTAAATTTATTCACAATGTTTTGCAATAATATCAGTCATTTTATCAATTTCTTCTTTTGTGTTATATTCAGTCACGCAAAACAGCATACAATTTTTTAAATCAGGATAATATTTTTCTAAATCAAGGCCGCCAATAATAGAATGTTTGAGCAACTGGCCGTTAATTTCTGCCGGAGATTTTTTTGTTTTAATCACAAACTCGTTAAATATTTTCCCGGAAAACTTTAATTGAATACCATTAATTTGCAAGAGTCTTTTTTTTGCATAACTTGCTTTTTGAATATTTTGTTCAGCGACCTCTTTCATGCCGTTCTTACCCATTGTTGATAAATAAACGGTTGCCATCAACGCGCAAAGTCCCTGGTTCGTGCAAATATTGGAAGTAGCCCTCTCCCTCCGAATATGCTGTTCTCGAGTCGCGAGTGTTAACACATAGCCCCGTCTTTCTTCTGAATCAACCGTTTCCCCCACCAACCTGCCGGGCATATTCCGTACAAACTTCTCTTGTGTTGCGAAAAGTCCTAATGACGGTCCACCAAAATTCATGGGAATGCCAAGGGGCTGTCCTTCACCTGTAACAATATCCGTGCCCAATTGCCCGGGAGGCTTTAATATACCTAAAGAAACAGGTTCTGCTATGCTTACAATTTGAAGGGCGTTTTTGTTGTGAGCAATTTCTGAAAATAATTCTATATTCTCAATAACACCAAAAAAATTTGGATTCTGAATCAATATCGCGGCACATTGATCATTTATTTCTTTTTTAATCCAGTTAAAATCGGTTAAACCCTCTTTTGTAACAGGCGCTGTTTTTATCTTTATATCAAGATGGGTCAGGTAAGTATCCAACACATTACGATAATCTGGATGAATAACATGAGAAACTATGAGCTCTTTTCTTTTTGTAATACGTGAAGCCATCAAAGCAGCTTCAGCCAGAGATGAGGCGCCGTCATACATAGAGGCGTTGGCAACATCCATTCCTGTTAACATGCAGATTAACGATTGAAATTCAAAAATAGCATGCAAAGTGCCCTGGCTTATTTCAGGCTGGTAGGGAGTGTAAGAGGTATAAAATTCCGATCTCGAAGCAATATGGCTGATAATACTCGGGATAAAATGTCTGTAACTTCCGGCCCCCAGAAAAGAACTATGCTGTTCAACTAGTTGATTTTTTGATGATATTTTCTTTAAATGGCGGGTTAGTTCCAATTCAGACATTGCAGAAGAAAGGTTCAGGTCTTCTCTCATTCGTAAAGGTTCAGGAATCGATTGAAAAAGTTTATCAATAGAATCCACTCCAATTTCATTTAGCATCTCTTCAATATCTGATTTTGTAGTTGGAATGAAGCGCATAGATTAATTCAGAAAAAGTACTCTTCTTTGTATGCCACACTCTTGAAAAAAATAGAACAACGGTGGGAAGTACTTAAACAAGGAAATCAAAATGCGGACAATTAAAAAAAAATTCCCTGAAAGTTATAATCTTAATATACCCTTTGAACTCTGCTGGCCACCAAGAAAAAAGCCATTAATCCCAGGTAACAACATTATTCAGGGTAAATACATAATCAATGAGGAATTCGTCAATTATTAGCAGCAATAAAAGAAATTTTCTCATTGCTCACCGTACTTCCAGGGAATTAACCGAATCTATCACAACTATATATGCTTGTCAATATATATTTTTGTTATTTAAATTCAATAGTTTACAATGGATTTCCAGTTTATTGCTGCATTAAAAAAATGTCGTTTAAACAGTTGGTGGCAAATCCCATTAAATGACTGTTATCTTGTATAATTAAGAGCCGCTATCCGTTAAAAAAGGTAAAACAGTTACAAGTTATTTAAAAATTTACTCTGGAATCAAGAAATCCCAGGGAAGAGACTCACTTTCACCAAACTTTCTATAAACATAAAATTCAGCGTTTAAATTAAGCTCACGCATCGCTTTGAACCAGTCTCCATCAAGTTCTATTACCTTGCAGAGCAAATCTCCCACTTTTCTATCACCACGTGACAAAAGGGCTTGAATAAAGGACCATTTAGGCACGTCATATATTAATTTAATGTTTTTGATGCTTCTGAAACCTGCTTTTAAAATTTTTAGTTTTACTTTTAGAGATTTAATGTCTTCCATAGGCTCTCTTTGAAAGGGTGTTATAGGTTTTGGAACAAAAGCATTCACACTTATTGTCAATAAAAACCCGGACGAACCTTTTTTCCCCCTTACTTCATTAAATAAATGTTTAATTGATTTTACTTCACGAATAATTCCCTGGATATCTTCATCGGTTTCTCCCGGGAGCCCAATAATATAATATAATTTTAAATTTTGAATTCCGCTTTCTGCTATCATTCTGATGGAATCAAACAATTTTTTTTCTGGTAGGTTTTTATTGATGGATTTCCTTAAACGCTCTGACCCTGCTTCCGGGGCAACCGCAATGGTCTTGCATCCACCTAAAGCCAAATATTTCAATATATTATATGAAATTTGGTTTAGCCTTAGCGATGACACAGAAAAGTTTAAACCCTCTTGATATAATTTTTTTAATATACTTTCAATTTCAGGATGATCACAAATAGCAGAACCCACCAGGCCGATTTTATTTCTGTAAACTTTACCTTTTTGTACTTCATTCAATATGGTTTCTTTGGAGTAGTTTCGTACCGGTAGACAAATGTACCCTGCCTCACAAAACCTGCATTTCATTTTACATCCTTTTCCTACTTCTACAAGAAACATGTCACCGAATATGGTTTGATCTGTAATAATAGGAGTAGAAGTCGGAAATAGATCAAGGTTTTTCAGAAATCGTTTTTTTATTTTTAATTTCGGCTGGTTTTTTTTTGTTGCAGGGATGTAAACGCCTTCAATTCCATTTAATATTTTGTCTAAATTTTTTTGTTTGAGTGAATTCTCATTTTCTTTAAAAGATTCCACTATCTCCTTTACAACCTCTTCTCCCTCTCCAATAACAACTATATCGATAAAATTCGCTATTGGTTCAGGATTAAAAGTCGGACAAATGCCTCCTGCCAGAATAATAGGATCTTTCTCAGTCCTGTTGTCGGTCTTTACTGGGATGCGGGAAAGTTTAAGAATTTTCAGAACATTCAAATAATCCATTTCAAATGTTATGGAAAAAGCGACTACATCAAATTTATGGAGTTCTTTTTGGGATTCCAGAGAAATCAGCGGCGATCTTGTTTTTTTTAAGGAGGAAATGTCTTCCCGAGAGGGCAAAAAAGCGCGTTCACAAACAACATAGTCAAGCTGATTCAGGGTAGAATATATCTTTTGGAAGCCAAGATTGGACATTCCAACCGAATAAGTGTTGGGATAAACAAGGGCAACCGAGATATTTCCGGCATGATTCTTTACAACATAACCTTTTTCCTGAGCAAGTGTTTTTTTTAATTTTTCCCGGTATTGCCATGACATAATTGAAATATTTATAACCACGGAGGGCACAAAGACCACGAAGAATTATTATATATAATTTCTTACTCTTCGTGAGCTTCGAGTTCTTCGTGGTAAATTTTATCGTACTTGCGGCTCTGCTGAGTTGTGGATACCCCGTGTTCTTATACAGTTATGATAATCGTTTTAATATGTCCCGAAGGTCTTTTTTAAAATCCTCTATTATTTCTACAACTTTTTCTCTGTCAAAGAGGATACTTATCTGAGAAGGCTCCATTTTTTTATTTCTTTTCTTTAATATTTTTTTAGCCCCTTCTATGGTATACCCATCCACATGAAGAAGCTTTTTTATTTTAAGGGCTAATTGAACTTCTTTCTTCTGATAAAGCCTCTGGCCGTTTTCTTTTTTTTTGGGACGCAGGTTTTTAAACTCTGTTTCCCAGTACCTAAGTACGTAAGGTTCTACTTCAGCCAGCTTTGCCACTTCTCCAATTTTAAAAAACAATTTATTTGGAATATACATTAACTAACCATATCCAACCAGTTCATTTGTAAAACATTACAATGCTAGCATCCACTTTATTGTAAGTCAAAAAAAATGTAGTCTGGAAAATAGATTTGAAAAAATTTTAACCTTCCCGTAAACCCCTTTCTTCCTCAAGCGCAGGATAGGCTCTTGGCAATGAGGGGAAGAAGAAAGCTACTTTTAACAAGTTTTTGTGCGGGGTGGTAAAAAAATAATTTAATCTAGTATAGTTCTGTATTATCCAAACAAAATGATTAACTATCCAAAATCCATATATCTTTAAACAAAAAATGGTATAATAAAAAAATTTCCTCTTTAATTAATCCAAAATTAGGTGTGGGTACTATGGTAGTTTCTTTTTTGAAAAAAATAGTCGGTACAAAAAATGACCGTGAATTAAAGCGTCTGGATAACTATGTCCGGGAAATTAATGCTCTGGAACCTGATACTCAGAAGCTCTCTGATGATGAATTAAAAAACAAAACTCAAGAATTCAAAAACAGACTGAATCAAGGCGAGTCTTTGGAGGATATACTCCCGGAAACTTTTGCAGTTGTTCGTGAAGTAGGGAAAAGAACCCTCAATATGCGGCATTTTGATGTCCAATTGATAGGTGGCGTGGTACTTCATGAAGGAAAAATAGCAGAGATGAAAACAGGGGAAGGCAAAACACTGGTGGCTACGCTTCCAATCTACCTGAATGCTTTAACAGGGAAAGGGGTCCACCTGATAACGGTAAATGATTATTTAGCCAGACGTGATAGTGAGTGGATGGGTGCAATCTACAAGTTTCTTGGTATGAGCGTTGGCGTGATCCAACACGATATGAACGATAAAGAACGCCAGGAAGCTTATCAATCTGACATAACTTACGGTACCAATAATGAGTTTGGATTTGATTATCTGCGCGACAATATGAAATTTGACAGCGCCGAGTTTGTACAGAAACACTTAAATTATGCCATAGTGGATGAAGTAGACAGCATTCTGGTAGATGAGGCAAGAACTCCTTTGATTATTTCAGGTCCTTCAGAAGAATCAACAGATAAATATTATAAAATTAACCAGATAATTCCTCCGCTGAAAAAGGGAAGTGATTTTGATATAGAAGAAAAAACCCGTTCTGTCTCATTAACGGAAGGCGGGGTGGCAAAAGCTGAAAAGCTATTAAATTTAAACAATCTTTACGATCCTAAAAATATCGAAATTCTGCATCATGTAAACCAGGGACTTAAAGCACACGCTATTTTTAAAAGAGATGTGGATTATGTTGTGAAAGAGGGCGAGGTGCTTATTGTTGATGAATTTACAGGAAGGATGATGCCTGGCCGGAGATACAGTGACGGATTGCATCAGGCTCTTGAAGCAAAAGAAAACGTGAAGATTGAAAGCGAAAACCAAACCCTGGCTACTATTACCTTTCAGAACTACTTCAGGATGTATGAAAAGCTGGCCGGAATGACAGGTACTGCTGATACAGAAGCTGCGGAATTTCATTCCATTTATAAACTGGAGGTTATAGTTGTACCGACTGACAAAAAAATGATACGTGATGATTGTTCTGATGTTATATACAGGACCACAAAGGAAAAGTTTAATGCTATTGTTGATGAAATCGTTGAGTTGAATAAAAAAGGTCAGCCAATGCTGGTTGGAACCATTTCAATAGAAAATTCGGAAAAAATCAGCCATATGCTTAAAAGAAGAGGAGTAAAACATCATGTGCTGAACGCTAAACACCATGAAAAAGAAGCGGAAATTGTGTCGGCTGCCGGAAAAAAGAGTTCGGTAACAATTGCAACGAATATGGCAGGAAGAGGTACGGATATTGTCCTCGAAGATGGAGTTCCGGATTTAGGAGGACTGCATATTCTTGGATCAGAAAGGCATGAAAGCCGCAGAATAGATAATCAGCTCAGGGGGAGGTCAGGCCGCCAAGGAGACCACGGTTCCTCTCGGTTTTATATTTCTATGGAAGACGATTTAATGCGAATTTTCGGATCAGATAGAATTTCCGGGATTATGCAAAAACTGGGTATGGAAGAAGGAGTGCCGATCGAACATAAACTTATTTCCAGGGCAATAGAAAACGCCCAGAAAAAGGTAGAAGGACATAATTTCGATATCAGGAAACATCTGCTGGAATATGATGATGTAATGAATAAACAAAGAGAGGTTATCTATGAACAAAGGCGGGAAGTCCTGGAGGGAAAAAACTTAAAAGAAAGAATTTTCGAAATGATCGAAGATCTTTTTGAAGATTCATATAATACTTTCATTGATCCGGAAGCATATCCCGAAGATTGGGATGTGGAAGGGCTTAAAGAGTGGACATCCAGTCTGTTTTCCGTAAACATGTTCCTTAATGGAAAGAACTTACTAAAGATAAATAATCAGCAGGAAGTGGAAATTGCCGAATTAACCTGTGAAGATTTAAAAGAACGCCTTTTAAAAACCATTAAGGAAACCTATGAATTACGTGAAAAGCAGATGGGAGATGAAAAAATCCGCTGGCTGGAAAAAAGAATTATGCTATATGTGATTGATACGATATGGAAAGACCATCTTCTCAGCATGGATCATCTCAAGGAAGGTATAGGGCTTCGTGGCTACGCGCAGAAAAACCCCCTGAACGAATACAAGAAGGAAGGATATGAAATGTTTGTGGGGATGATTGAGCGGATTAAACAGGGGATAATGGAGTACCTCTTCCGTGTACAGGTAGCTACTGAGGAAGAACAGGAGATTGGTTTTATGCCTCAACAACAGCAGAAAATGTTAGAAAATCATGGAGGTCCGCCGGAAAGCAGAGGTGGAGGGGGAGTACAAACCACGGTAAAAAGGAATACTGAAAAGGTTGGTCGCAATCAACCATGTCCCTGCGGCAGCGGAAAGAAATATAAAAAATGTTGTGGAGCATGAGTAAAACAGCGTTCAGCAGTCAGCGATCAGCAAAAGAGAAAACAAAAACCTCTATGATCTAAGGTGTACTCAGCGGTAAAGATAACACTATTATCTATTAGTTTTTAATTAAAAGGACTTTTTGTTCTATCCAGTTAATAAGCCGGGGATTTAAAATTTTTTTTGTTTTTTCTTTATTTAACACAATTTCTTTTACCATCTCAGCCAGTGATTCTTTCCGGCTTATAGTGGAATAAAGAGAAACAGCTTTATAAGTCTCATTCCATTTGTCGGATTCTATTTTATAAAATTGATACTGTTGTTGGTTCACCAGGTTTGTGAAGTAAGAGAAAGTATTCTGAATCATAAAAGAAGAGACATTTCCATACTGCCATCGATTCTCTATAGAATTAAAGTTCCACTCCGAAAGCTCCGCAAACTGAGGAGCATGAGAATGCTTTCTTGCTTGACTTTCAGCGTTTAAAAAGTCGATTACATGCGTCATTTCGTGAATAAGCGTTCCTTTGATAATTTCTTCGTAGTATTCATCAGGGTTAACTTGTCTCATCCAATGATTGAAGAGGCGATTATAAATATCAATGCTTTTTACCTCTACTGATGAAGCGGCAGAGGCAGCCTGAGATGGGTTGTGTGCGGCTAAATGATATCTATAGAACATATTATATTTAGATTGTTTAACCACGTTAAGAAAATCAGAAAGTTTATGATGGTTTTCAATATCCTTTAAGGCTTTTGTAATGAGATTTATTTCTTCAGAAGTCCATGGCTTGGGAATTGAGTCCAAACACCATGCCTCATCCCACTCACCTGTGCAGGAAGAAAGAGTCACGAATTTAAAACCCTTATATTCGCTTTGAATGAGGATTCGAGAGGACTTATCAGAATTTAATTTTTCTTCGGCATGTGAATAAAGCGGGGAAAGTGAGAAAAAACATAAAAATAAAATTGTGACTTTGTTTATCTTCATTGTTTATATACTATAACACTGTAAAAAATCGTTTTTTGTAGAAGTTTTTTTGAAAGCTTTAATATATTAGCCACTAGGATTGAAAATACAAAATTTTTCCTTTCCTTTCTGTCTTAGTGATTTTGTGGAAAATTGCTTTTATCTAATGATAAATAAATTCCGATTAAAAGTAGATTTTTTGGTATTATAATATCAATACATTGAAGAGACCATTCATCATCTAGCTTGTGCATTTTGGTAGAATTAACGGCAAGATCTAAAATGCAGTCTAACCTAATAAGGAGACTATCATGACAAAAGTTGACTTTTTAAAGGCAAATTTTTACCACGTAAAAAGGATTGTGACCGGTTGCTTGATGCTGGCATTGCTTCTCCTCGCGTGCGTAACGAACGCGGAAGAGGTTGCAAAAAGAAAAATTACAAGGATCGCAGGCGATCTCTATAGATTCCAAAATAAATTTCACTTTTCCGTGTTTCTGGTTACTCCGGAGGGAATCATTGTCACAGATCCGATCAATTCCGATGCGGCGCAATGGCTTAAGGCCGAGCTTGTCAAACGTTTCAATCAGCCTGTAAAATACCTGATATACAGTCATGACCATGTGGACCACATTGCCGGCGGTGAGGTTTTTGCCGATTCAGCAGTTGTTGTTGCGCACGAGAATGCCAGAGTGAACATTATTGGCGAAAAGCGGCCGACTGCTATTCCAGACATCACTTTCTCTGACCAGATGACGATCGAACTGGGTGGCAAGACCGTTGAACTCACCTACGTCGGCCGGGGCCATTCAGATAATATGATTGTGATGCGTTTTCCAGCAGAACGCGTCCTGTTCGCCGTTGACTTTATCCCGGTTAAAGCGGTGGCCTGGAAGAACATGACGGATGCCTACATTCCCGATTGGATGGATGCGATCAAACTTGTAGAGACTATGAATTTCGACATTCTGGTGCCCGGACATGGCCCTATCGGCACTAAAGCGGATGCCTCCGCTTTTCGCGGATATATGGAAACGCTGTATGACGAAGTTCTTCGAGCGGCGCGTGACGGAAAATCTTTGCAGGAGATGAAGGAGAGCATCAGGCTGGATCAGTACAAGAACTGGCACCTCTACGAAAAATTCATATCGCTCAACATAGAGGGTATGTACAACCAGATTAAGCTGCACCGCCGGGGCAATTGAAGCTTTCTGAAACTCATGAACTGAATGAACCTGTTGACAGGGGTCGGGGATCAGGAATTAAATAAGGCTATAAACGTTGAGCTATCAGCTTTCAGCAAAAGAGAAATCAAAGATGGTTATAAATTGCTACCTGATCCTAGTTTCTATGGTGCAAAAATGACACATAAATGTCGCAAGGGATTTGTTTTATTGCTTTTGCTAATTATTCTTGCTTTGAACGATAAGTCCTGGGCATTTTTGGATTTCGATTTTTCTAATAATTTAGTCCCCTTAAAAGAAATAAAATCGGGAGGAGTCTCAAAAGACGGCATCCCGGCTGTTATCTTTCCGGAAATCATTACCGCAAAAAAAGCAGTAGAATTCATGAAAGATTCCGATCGTGTCATGGGGTTATCGATCAATAAAAAGAGTAGAGCCTATCCCATTAAAATACTGAATTGGCATGAACTTGTAAATGACAGGCTTGGAGAGAGGGATGTGTTAATCTCCTTTTGCCCCCTGTGTGGTACAGGGCTGGTGTTTGATAGACGGGTAGGAAATAAAGAGCTTACTTTTGCGGTCTCAGGATTGCTTTACAATAGTGACCTTCTGTTTTATGATCACCATAGCGATTCTTTGTGGTCTCAAATTGAAGGGAAGGCCATAACCGGAAAATTTAGCGGGAGTAAATTAAAGCAATTGCCTTCGTACCACACCACATGGGATTATTGGAAAAAACAACACCCTGAGACTACAGTTGCTTTACCGGAACTTGGCTATATGCCGAGCTACGAAGCAGATGAATATGCTGCGTATAACAAATCCAACGAACTCATGTTTCCGGTATCAAAAAAGGATACCCGTTTTCACCCAAAAGAAACAATCATTGGCGTCAGGTTAAATGGTGTTGCAAAGGCGTATTTTTATTCAACACTTGAAAAGTTAAAGACACCTATAGCTGATGCTGTTGGCGGTCAACCAATATTGGTGCATTATGACAAAGCGTCTTCAACAGCATATATTACGAATAAAAACAATAAACTTCTAAATTCAACCGTGGGGTTTTGGTTTGCCTGGTATGCGTTTAACAGTGATACACTTATTTATAATACAGCCATCAGCAGCCAGCTATTAACGGAATAATGGAGTAAAGTCTACTCTATGATGCAGCTATAAGCGGTCAGTTGGGCTTGACAGTCTTCTGATAATTATACCAAAGATTCAAAGGTTATCTCTTAAATATAATGGGACCAAATCTTTAAAAAACAATTAGGCCCAACCATTGATTGAAGCCCTCCTTGTTAGGGGGCGCAAGGGGTGTGTCGCTAACCCCGCAAGAAACTTCGAAGAATGCGCTCGCTAAACACTTTCAATCGTTATGGTTTTGACAAATTTATATTTCAAAAAGGTAAATGAAAACCAATATGAGTCCTTTGGAATTAGCACTCAAATACATGAAAATATTCTATTCCGGCAAAGATCTTGACGATTTGTATCAACTTTTTTCCAATGAGTTTTCGTTCAAAGGACCATACTTCGAGTTTGATAGAGCGGAAGAGTATATAAACTCCTTGAAGTCAGATCCACCTGTTGGTCTCGAATACTCAATAATACAATCTTACGAGAACGCTACTTCTGCTTGCTTGGTGTATCAGTTTTTAAAATCAGGGGTTTCTATACCAATGGCACAACAATTTGATGTCAGTAATGGAAAAATTGATAAAATTCTTCTTATTTTTGATGCTGGAACATTTTCATATAACGATGAAAACTTGGCAAAGGAATAGATTGCTATGCTATTGATTTTAGTAAGTAACAAAGACAAAAAGCAAATTTTTATAAAGTAAAGTTTGACACCTGTTCCACCCTATGATAAATTTCCACCACGAAAAACAATTTCCTTTAATAATAAATGGAATGTCCTTATAATTAAATTGTAGGGAGTAGCCGGACAGTTTTATGAAAGTGTTCAGCGAGCGCATTTCCCGCTGCTTGCCTTCAACCGTATTGGTATAGGGTTTGCTGCTGGATTAGCGAGCGAACTTGAAATAAAATCATACTCTGCACTGAAGTTTCCCGTAGCTTGCGCAACGGGAAACTTCAAAAATATAAAAAGACCCTTAATATAGAAATTCCCGGCGATGCTTCCATGAAGACTTTACTCCTTTTTCCCTTTCAGTGGTATCCTACCCAGCCATATCTGAGTACACCTTATTTGACATCATTTCTCCAGTCAAAAGGGTGGGATGTTGTCCAGAGAGACTTTAATATCCTCTCCTATGACATTTTTCTATCCCGACCATTTCTGGAAAAAGCGGTATCAAGGAGCAGAAGAAAGATAGACTTCCTTCGTGGCAAATCATCCCTGACAAAGGTAGAAAATGCCTTGCTCCAGGTCCTTTCTGTCGGGGATCAATATTCCGGGGTCATCATTTCCCGGGTCGATGAAGCTAAAAAAGTGATGCGCTCGCCTGAACAATTTTTCAAATTCGACATTTACCAGGAAGCCCATACGGTCATTCAGTCGGCACTTAAACTAATTTCCGATGCCTATTTCCCATCCATGCTCAGTTTCCTAACTTACCGGAGTGGGAACGGAGCAGAGGAATCTTCCCAGAAGACTCAAACCATGGTATCAGACAAGAACACCAACCCTTTTATAGACTTATATGAAAATTTCCTGTTAGGATCGGAGCGCTGGGAGGATTATGGCATTATAGGGATTTCCATTATTGGTACGTCACAGATAATTCCAGGTCTTACACTGGCTAGAATGCTTAAAAAACGTTATCCCCATCTTTCTATTGTGCTTGGAGGGCCAATATTCAGCGTGATCGCGGAAAAGCTCAAAAAATGGCCTGAATTTTTTGATGAATTCTGCCATACCATTATTACTTTTGAGGGAGAGGAACCTCTTAACCAACTTTTGGTCGCGATTAAAAGTGGTTCTTCTCTGGATGGGGTTCCAAACCTGATCTACAAAAAGAATGGTCAGGTTAAAGTGAGTGAGCGCAAGGCAACAATCCGGTTCAACGAAATTCCACCGCCGACCTTTGATGGGCTACCTGTAGATTTATATCTTTCGCCCCATCCTATTATACCGGTCCTTCAGAGCCGAGGATGCTATTGGGGCAAATGTACATTTTGCACACATAGTTATATTTACGGGCAGCGATACAGCCTGCATAAGAGTCGTTCAATGGTGGATCAATTGGAGTCTTTTTCCAAAAAATATAAAACAAAATACTTTACTTTTTCTGATGAGGCTGTCTCTCCCCACGCGCTCAATGACCTCTCTGACCATATTATTAAAAGGGGTCTTGATTTTAGTGGGCTAGTTATGCTGAGGTTTGAGAAGAAAATGGATGTAGAGCTTTTTCGTAAAATGAAAAAAGCAGGATTTGACTTTCTTCTCTATGGTCTTGAAAGTGCCAATAACCGCATTCTTTCACTAATGGAGAAAGGAAACTCGGGCGAACTTGCCCGTGATGTCTTAAAAAAAAGCAAGGAGGCAGGCATCTGGAACCATCTTTTTCTCTTTTTCGGATTTCCAACAGAAACCTGGGAAGAGGCAATGGAAACTATTAAATTTCTAAAGGAGAATAGAGAGAACATACACTCCCTTGCCCCGGGTGTTTTTACTTTAAACAAGGATTCGGTAATCTATAACCATCCGGAAAGATTTTCCATTACCCGGTTCATCGACCCCCCTGACATGGATATTGCGACGCATCTAAACTTTGAAATCAGCAATGGTATGTCCGTTAAATCCGCACAGAAGGCAAGTGATTTATGTGTGGAGCAAATAAGCAGGTTATTTTCGAGCAATAATATTTGGGGGGGGATGCCACGGGAGCACTTCCTACTTTATCTTGACCATTATGGAATGGAAGCGTTAAACAGAAACGATTCAATTCCATAGGCAAAATCCCTCTATATTAAAAAAAGGCCAAAAATTGAAGCTTTCCACGCAGCAAGCTACGGGGTATGCGCTCGCTAAACACTTTCAGCTACCCTTGCCAGTTGGATTTACCGGTGAAAACGCATCGCCATCGGATTTGTCGGTGTAAACTGTTTCAACTCCCTCTTCAAATCTTTCAATGGTCACGTTATTTTCATCATCCCGGTTAACAAAATTTTTTCCCTTACAATGTGGGCAAACATACCAATATTCGGTTGCGTCTGGATCCGGCTTTATAGCACTTGAACCAATAGTTTCAGGCGGCCATTCCGTAGAGAAATCTCCATTACATCCCTTGCATTTTTCTGTAGCCATTATTATTCCTCCTTCCTTTAAATCCTTCCGGCGCGGATACCGAAAAGGTGTTAAGAGTTTGCCAAAAAATATCAAGTTATTTTTTAGCAAGCTCTAAGGCTGTTTTAAAGCTTATCCTAAGAAGTCAATAATACTATATTATAAAAAAAATAATATTAGTGCAATATAAAAAATTTAAGGGTAATAAAATCAAGCCTTAAAAAGATAAAATTCAATGTTGGCTTTTTACAGAAGCCAACAGCAGACTTTAACCTTTCATCATCCTATGATTTTAGCTAAAATGAATTTATGACGGAATATGTTTTAGGCAATGAAGCGATGATAAGGGCAGGCTTTTTCTTTGGGATATTCATTGCTGTCGCTTTATGGGAGCAAGTGAGTCCGAGAAGGGCTCTGACCGTATCGAAAGGATTAAGGTGGCTTAACAATCTTGGAATTGTATTTTTTAACACAGTTCTTTTACGTCTCTTGTTTCCTCTTATGGCCGTGGGTGTGGCTATTATGGCGGAGAAAGGGAATTGGGGGATACTAAATAATGTTGAATTAAAGAGCTCCGTTAAATTGTTTTTTGCCGTTTTATTTTTAGATTTTGCCATATATATACAGCATGTTGTGGTCCATGCTATTCCACTGTTATGGCGACTCCATCGTATGCACCATGCGGATCTGGATTATGACGTTTCCACCGGTGCCCGCTTTCATCCAATAGAAATTATTCTTTCCATGATCATTAAAATGTTTGTTGTTGCCGCTTTGGGATCGCCTCCGGCGGCAGTTGTTATTTTTGAAGTCTTGTTAAACGCCACAGCGATGTTTAACCATGGGAATATATATATTCCTTTAGGCGCTGACCGCATATTGCGACTCCTGGTAGTTACTCCTGATATGCACCGGGTTCATCATTCTGTAAAACCAAGAGAAGCTAACAGTAACTTCGGATTTAATTTCCCTTGGTGGGACAGGCTTTTTGGTACCTATGTAGCTCAGCCTGAAGATACTCATCAAAAAATGACTATCGGCCTCAATCAATTCAGGGAATCCAAATTCCTTAAATTCCACTGGCTTCTTAAACAGCCTTTTATCGACGAAGTAGGAGAATATTCCATTAATAAGGGGTATTAATAAATTGCAATAACTGATGCCTTACAAGTAAAAGCTTTTACAAGTGGCCTTCCGGTTATAGGAGTTAGCTTCTAATCAATTATTATTTTTATCATAGATTATTTTTAGCCCATCAAGAGTCAGAAGCGGACAGTTTTCCTGTATTAAGGAAGAATGTTTTGCGATCAGATATGCCTGTCCTCCGGTGGAAATAATTTTAGTCTCTTTTCCGGTTTCTTTTTGTATTTTTTTTACAATGTTATCCACCAGGCCTGTATATCCGTAAACTGCGCCTGCCTGTATGCTTTCCGAAGTACTTTTTCCTATAAGTGCTGTGGGTGAAATCAGCTCCACCCTTGGCAATTTTGCGGCTTTGTTAAAAAGCGCTTCCATTGAAATAGAGACTCCGGGAAAAATCAATCCACCCAGGTATTCACCTTTTTTAGAAACAACATCAAAGGTAATGGCTGTTCCGAAATCCACAATAATTAGCGGACCACCAAATTTCACGTATCCTGCCACAGCATTGGCGATTCTATCCGCACCGACGTCTTTTGGATTATCATAAAGTATGGATAAACCGGTTTTGGTATCAGAACCTACAATAAGCGGATTCACTTTAAAATAGCTATTAGACATCTCTTTTAGAACCGGCAGCAAAGGGGGGACTACGCATGAAATAATGACATCCGTAATTCCGCTGATATCAATATTATTCAGCAGAAAAAATTCTTTAATCATGATTCCGTATTCGTCAGCAGTTCGGTGCCGCTGTGAGGTCAGGCGCCAATGTACCACAAGCTTATCATCATCAAATAAGCCAATAGAGGTATTGGTATTTCCTATGTCTATAACCAAAAGCATAAGCTCATTATAACTTATAGTGATGTTTATCTAAAAACTTCTTTTGATTCACAGCGGAGATCACAGCGTGGCAGAGCCGCCACCACAATTCGGTATGGAAAACCGAATAGGACAGTTTCCAAAGGAAAGCCGTTCGGAGGGTTGAGGGTCACGGATGGCCGAAATTAAAAAGGAATTACAATCCCCTAGCCCCCTTTATTAAGGGGGAATTTTGGGTGAGTATTACCCTCTTGAGAACTTGTCCTGAGCTTGCCGAAGGAGGGGTGTCTCTCTAGGACGGGGTGTGTTAAAAAATTTTGTTAAAATGGGACACCACGTGGGGTATCCCACAGTGGAAACGAAATGTTGCAGGTTAGTAATACAGAGGTTGCAGAGAAAAGCACCTGTTTAGTTCTTAATTTTTATTGACGTGATTGTAGTAAATCAATATAGTACGAATTATGCGGAAAGTGGGAATTATAGCAAAAACACATCTTACCTATCCAACGGAAGTGGTTGTTGATCTAATTAAGTGGCTCGAGAAAAAGAAGATCGAAGTTTTTTTTGATAATGAGACTGCGGACGCGATCGGTTTGGAGTCCAAACAGAACAGGCTTAATATCATTTCTATGGTTGATCTGCTCATTGTTTTAGGTGGCGATGGCACATTGCTAAGTATAGCTCGATTGGTAGCAGGTAAATCTGTTCCTGTAATGGGAGTAAATATGGGTAACCTTGGTTTTTTAACTGAGATTACCCGTGATGAAGTTTATCCTGTACTGGAAAAAGTTTTGGGAGGAGATTTTAAAACAGATGAGAGATTATTGCTTGACGTAAAAGTAATACAGGAGAGCAAAATAATTGCAGAACATAAAGTGCTAAACGATGTTGTGGTTAACAAGGGGGCCTTGGCCAGAATTGTTGACCTTGACGTAAAAATTAATAACCAATTTGTTACCTCTTATCGATCAGACGGACTCATTATAAGCACCCCTACAGGCTCTACTGCTTATTCTCTTGCTGCCGGGGGTCCTATTGTTTACCCGACTCTTCATGCCCTGATATTAGCGCCAATTTGTCCTTTTAACCTGACTCACCGGCCTATAATAATTCCTGATGATGTGTCTATTGAGGTTCAACTGGCTACGGATCATTCAGATGTTCATATTACTCTAGACGGACAGGTTGGTTTGGGTATGAAGTATAGAGATGTTATAGAAATCAAGCGTTCCAAGGACAGCATCAGTCTAATAAAAGCCCCGGATAAAAACCATTACGAAGTCCTCAGAAAAAAATTAAAATGGGGAGAAAGGTGAGTGTCAGTGGTCAGTTGGCAGTGATCAGGAGACAAAAGGAAGTAAACAGTAGGTAATAGAAAGATTTATAAGACTCAGCGTGCTTTGCACTGCAAACCTGTGTTTTATTAGTATAATTTTTGTTGGGAAATGGGCGGAAGCCCTTTTGGTTGTGACCCCTGGCCACTCTGAGGTTTAAAAGATAAATTTTCCTCAATAATCATCTCATTAAACTAATGTTACGGGAATTACATATCAAAGATTTTGCTATTATCCATAATTTAAGGGTTCAATTCGATGAGAATTTGAATATCCTTACAGGGGAGACCGGAGCAGGAAAATCAATCGTTATTGGAGCATTAGGCCTCCTTTTAGGTGAGAGAGCGGATATGGACTTTATTCGCACAGGTCAGGAAACTGCTTCAGTGGAGGGTTTATTTCATTGTGAAAATTACAGAGATGTTCTTTCTTTTCTGGAACAGGCTGGAATCGAACTGTGTGAAGATCAATTGCTTTTAAAAAGAGTTGTTTCCCGTTCCGGCAGAAACAAAATTTATATCAATGGAAGCTTATCCACGCTTGCGATGTTAAAAGAAATCGGAAACAGACTGGTAGATATCCACGGTCAGCATCAGCATCAATTATTGTTACATCCTGAGAACCATATTGAGGTTTACGATTCTTTCAATAAACTGTCTCCTATTCGTGACAAATATAAGGAGTTTTATGTAAAACTGCAAAAGTGTCAGACAGAATTAAACGCTTTGCATCAAAATGAAAGAGAAAATTTACAGAAAAAAGACCTTTTTGAATTTCAAATGAAAGAAATTGACGATGCCTGCTTGACGGAAGCAGAAGAGGATGATTTAAAAAAAGAAAGGGTTATTCTGCATAATGCTGATAAGCTTTATCAAGCATCTAACCAGTCTTATGAGGAACTTTATTCTGCTGATGATTCAATTATTGAACGATTGAACAGAGTACTGGAGGAGCTGTCCTCTATTGCCGATTATGATGAATCAATAAAAAAGATACTGAAAGAGGTAAAGCCGTCTCTCTTTTTGTTAGAAGAATCATCCAACGCGTTAAGAGATTACTCTGGGCAAATAGTAATTAACCCTGAAAAATTGAGCGAGATTGAGGACAGGCTTGCTGAAATAAGTGAGTTAAAAAGGAAATACGGGAATACTTTAAGAGAAATATTAGCCTATCGAAAAAAGATCGGGAAGGAATACAATGCGATTGCTTACAGCAATGAGACTTTGAAAGAGTTGAATAAGGAAATTGCCATTATGAAAAAGGATTTAGCGAAAGCAGCCGTTAACCTCGCCGCAAACAGAGAAAATCTTGTAAAAAAGTTTGAAACCGTGATGGAAAACGAATTACGGCAATTGAGCATGGACGGTGTTATGTTTAAAGTAAACTTTTCTTATAAAAAAGATGAAAACAGCTTTATAAAGTATTGCGGCATGCAGGTTTCTTTTTCTGAGAATGGTATTGGTACACTTGAATTTTTGATATCACCCAACCCTGGAGAAGAACCCCGGCCATTAGCGAAAATTGCTTCAGGCGGAGAACTATCTAGGATCATGTTATCTCTTAAAAATTTGCTTGCCGCTCAAGACACGGTTCCAATCATGATTTTTGATGAAGTAGACAGCGGAATAGGCGGCAAGATAGCGGAAACCGTCGGGCTTAAATTGAAAAGGATTTCGCAAAACAAGCAGGTTTTTTGTATTACTCACCTTACGCAAATTGCCAGTTTAAAAGGGGCGCATTACCGCATAGAAAAAGAAACTTTAAAAGGCAGGACAGTTACAACAATTCGCAGATTAAGTGAGAGTGAAAGGGTGGATGAAGTCGCCCGGATGTCCGGTGGGGAAAGCATCTCTCAGGTTACCCGCGAACATGCAAAAGAAATGTTGAGCGCCGCTTCTTGACCATTTGTGATTTTTGATTTTAAATTATCGATTGGGAATAGGAAAACAACGGTTAAAGAAAAAAATAGTCAAGTGTCGATTGCCAATATGGCTCCTTGTTACACCCATAGATGCGTCAGCAGGTCAAGGTAATCGGAAAGCAGACGCGTGATGAGGAATTTTTTTCTTGTAATCTCTTTCCCCTTTCTACCCAATTCTTTTCCCATTTCCTTATCTTTGAGAATTTTTATAATTTTGTCCGCGAAACCTTCTGTATCATCCGGTTCTAACAAAAAGCCGTTGACTCCATCTTCTATCTGTAGTGGGATACCTCCCACTCTTGAAGCTACTACCGGAGTCCCTTTCCACATTGCTTCGGTTACTGCCAGGCAGAAACCTTCCTTAATAGATTTCTGGATAACAACTGCAGCCTTACGCTGGAGGGCATTTACAAGGTAATTATTTTCCAGCAACAATAGAGTAATGTCATCGTTAGTGGAATATTTTTTGACAGATTTTTCGACTGCCTGGAAAAGCGTGCCTCCTTCCGGGTCGTCTGTGGCGATATTGCCGCAAAGTACCAGACGGCAATCAACTTCCTCTTTTACACGACTCCATACTTTTATTACCCCTTCCGGGTCTTTCCATTTATCAAAGCGTGATACTTGCAGCAAGAAAGGCTTATCAGTCTTGACACCGAATTTTCTAAGATATTTGCATGCTTCTTCTTCCGTGATATCCATATTTTTCGGTGTTATCGGATCTATGGCAGGAACGATGATTCTCTGCTCTACAGGAATGTCTTTTTTTTTGTACGATTCATGGGAGAGCAGCATCACATCATAGCGGAGTATAAAAGAAGAGAGGAAATCCCACAAAGTTTTATCTGGTTGGGAGAAATCCACATGGCATCTCCATACCCAGGGCTGTGCCTTTTTATAGAACTTAATCATGGGCAGCGGCTGTGGATCATGAATAATAATACAGTCGTGACTCAGATGCGTATAGGAGGCAAAATCAATATTTGTTTGGATATAGATCCTTTCTTTATTCTTGGTAAAGTGTATTGCTTCTCCCTGCAGACCATTATGAAATGTCTTGGTAACGTTAAAAAAGTCAGGGTTCCCGTGGAGCACTCTCCAACCCGCGCTAAGGCCTACATCGTTCATAAGAGGGACGAGACTGCTCAATATTTCAGCGACACCTCCTCCCTGGTTGGTAGAATTAACATGCACCACCTTTTTCCCAAGCATCTTTCTTGCTTTTTTGTGGATGTTTCCTATGACATCGACTCCTACTACATCGGCATAGTCTTCCAGAGTTCGCATACCTTTATTTCTCCTTGGCTGTTAATGTCTACTATTAAAAAAATAACAGCATGCTACCATTTATTTGCTTTAAAATCACTAAATCATTCCACAAGTTTTTTAAGAAGAGAAACCACTTCGTCAGGCGATTTGATATTATACTTGGCGCATGTTGGATGCAAGCCTACTTTAATGGAATAGGCATTCTCCGGCATTACAGAGAACATGTCTTCGTCAGTCACGTCGTCACCCACTGACAGTATGAAATCCCAATTATCTTTTGAAAGCCACTTCAATACCGCATGGCCTTTATTTATTTCGGAATTTTTAATGTCTATTACTTTGTGTCCCTCAAGAACCTGCAGATTTTTATTGGTTGTTAGACCCAGGAGGTTATCTCTGAGTTCACTGACTCTAACTGACCCAATCTCGGGATCTACTTTTCTGTAATGAAAAACTAAAGAAAATTCTTTTTCTTCAATAAAAGAGCCAGGGGTTCGGTCTACGTGAGATTCAAGAATTTCCCTTATTTCATCTTTCCAGTCGTTTTTTAAAGGTTCCAGCATTTTCCATGATTTTTGCTTTTTCCTCATCCAGACTCCGTGTTCAGATATCATGTTCAAGTCAAGATGTCCAAACCATTTATTTAGTGTTTCTTTTTCTCGTCCGCTTACAAGCACCACTTCGTTTTTTTTGTTAGAGGACAAAGATTCCAGCAGCCCTAAAACATCATCATTCGGTTTCGCGTATTCCGGTCTCTCGAAGAATTGAGTAAGGGTTCCGTCGTAATCTAAAAAGAAAAGGCGGCGGGAACTTTTAGTATAGTTTATTTTGAGTTTTTCAATCGCCTCTGTTTTAAGCGCGCGTGTATATGTTTCTTTCTGCATCGTTTTGGTAGATTTTAGCTTGCCGATGAAGTCATCCGCCCATTTGACCACATTGTAGCGCTCTATGCGTTTTTGCATAATCCTGGTTTTTTCAATTCTTGCAAGTCCCGGCATTTCAAGGGCCTTTTTTATGGCATCGGCCATCTCTTTATTGTTATTAGGGTTTACTATCAAGGCTTCGCCCAGTTCTTTAGCCGCTCCGGTCATCTCACTCAGGATCAGGACTCCATTTCCGTCAGTTTTAGTTGCTATGTATTCCTTGGCGATAAGGTTCATCCCGTCCCTTAAAGGTGTTACAAGAGAGATGTCAGCTATGTTGTAAAGCGCAGCCATGGAAGAGAAGGGAAGAAATTTATACAGATAATGGATAGGAGTCCAACCTACTGTCCCGTGCTTGCCGTTTATTTTGCTTATGAGTTCGTCTACCCGGCTTTTTAACTTTTTATATTGTGGTACCTGTGAACGTGATGGTACAGCAATAAGAATGCATACCACTTTTTCTTTGTATTCCGTATTTTTTTCCAGGAAAGTATTAAATCCCTCCAGACGTTCTATTATGCCTTTAGTGTAATCAAGGCGGTCTACTGATAGAATCACCTGGTAATTGCCCACTTCATTTTTCAGCTTTTCTATCTCTTTTTGTACTTTCGGGTCTTTTTTAGACTCGTAAAAGCGTTCGAACTCTATTCCCATCGGGAAAGTATCAACCTTGACTATTCGGCCGTGAGAGTGAAGTTGACCCATGTCCGGCTCATATCCTAAAATGCGCTGTGAACTTTTCAGAAAATTGAGTGCATAATCATAGGTGTGAAAACCTATCAGGTCGGACCCGATAAGGCCCTCAAGTATTTCATTACGCCATGGTAAGATGCGGAAAAGCTCGAAAGATGGAAAAGGAATGTGAAGAAAAAAACCAATGGTGGCATTCGGCAACTTTTCCCTTAGGAGTTTCGGTAGTAGCATTAATTGATAATCGTGTATCCATATGATGTCCTCTTCTTTTGCTATTGTTAAAACGTCCTCGCAAAAAAGCTCATTAATACGTTTATAAGATTTCCAGAAGTTTTCTTTATATGCAGTATGCTGGGGGAAATAGTGAAATAGAGGCCAAATAGTGTTATTGCAAAACCCGGAATAATAATTATCAAAATCCCTTCTGGGAAGAAATACAGGATGGCAGTTGAATTCTGATATTAGTTTTTTTCTAATTTCCTCCTTACTCTTTTCAATTTTATCGCTATCAATACCGGGCCAGCCTATCCATATACTTTCATATGTTTTGTAAAAAGAACTAATGCCGGTCGCAAGGCCACCAGCACTTTGCTGAAAATTGACCTTTCCTTTCCTTCTTTCCATGCTCACAGGCAGTCTGTTTGAAACTATTATCAATTTGCTCATTTTAACAGTGCTTTACGCTGATACGCTCTGAAATCTTCCTTTTTTAGAAAGTTTTTTGCACTCCCATGAGTTAGGCTGTCCGAAAATGTCATTCTGAGGCTTTAGACGAAGAATCTCTTGTTTGTAACTTGTTGAACTTATAAGATTCTTCGCTTCGCTCAGAGTGACAAAATAAGTCCCTTTTGGTGTTTTCGAGCAGCCCCATTGTAGAGGAGATACAGGGGATTGTAATTAGCATTTAAATCTTAAATATTATAATAGTTAATTTTAGCGCAAAATAAAAGTAAAAAGGGGATGATCAATTGTCAATGGTCAATTATCAATGAGCAATTAACAATTCATTGAACGTGCATAACGAATGCTTTCCCCGTGGTTTGGCCACGGTGTTAACGAGTTAAATTAAATAAAATAACTAATTACGTGAATATTCCCTACGGTTTGCTGCAGGGATCTTCAAATTTTGGTCATTTTTTTTACAGGATCCACAGGGTAGATTGGATTCTATCTAGTAAAACGCTCTATCTATAGAACCCATTGAGGGTAATTTTTTATTTCTTTCCTACCCGCAGTTATCTTGGGCTTTCATTATATAACCCATTATGGGTGGAATATCCTTTCCACATTGTGATGATATAAAAAAATTTTGGAGTGCAAATGAAAAATACTAATAAAAGAATAATTATTATTCAATCGTTTGCACGATATATGTTACCCTTTTTGTGAAAGGATGGATGAGCTATGAGTGGTATAGTTACTATTGAAAAAAATATTTTGGATGATCTGGTTGATGAAACTAGACAAAAAACAAGGAGGCTCTCTTTTTCTTTAAAGAAAAAAGGAAAAACCATAAAGCGGAGAGGCTCCGCAACCGAATGGAGCTTCCGCTCCGATGAGCAAACAAAAAAATTTGTTCAAAAAACAAGCTTTTACATAGTAATGGTATAAATCTTACCGGTTGTTATATAGCTGTTATAGCTATGGAACAAAACTGTGCGATCTTCACCTTAGACAAGCCTTTCAAAAAAATTCAAAAAAACAGTAAAGTGAGACTTCTATAATCTAAATAAAAATGAAAATTAAGAGAGCTGTTATACCTGCTGCAGGGTTGGGGACAAGAATGTTTCCCATTAGCAAAACTGTTCCCAAGGAAATGCTTTCTGTTGGCCAAAAACCGATAATTCAGTATGCTGTTGAAGAAGCGACAGATTATGGAATAGAAACAGTAGTTATTATAATCAATTCAGAAAAGGAAATAATTGAAAGGTATTTTTTAAAAGAACCGTGTTTAGACTATATCTCTGATAGAGCAGTTGAACATTTAAAATTCATTTCTTCAAAAGTTGAGTTGATATTTTTATATCAGAACCAGCCAAAAGGATTAGCTGATGCAATTAGTATTTCCATGGAAATTATAAAGAACGAGCCTTTCGCTCTTTTGCTTCCGGATAATATTCTTTTTTCTGACACTTCATCTCTTTATATACTGTCAGAGGTCTTTAATAAATATAAAAGAGATGTTAGTGCTTTAACAAAAATATATCCCGTGGAGTTTAAATTGTTTGGAAATTCAGGGAAGGTAGAATTGGAAAAGATTGATGGTCGGGTTTATTCTATTAAAGAGATTAAAAATAAAGAAAGGGGTGTTTTCGTATCTAATTCGTGTGACCCAATAATCAGAGGATTTGCCAGGCACATTCTTTTTCCTCATTTTTTTGATTATATTGAGAGAATCAGGTCCGATTTAAATGGAGAATTGGATGATGTCCCTGTTTTTCAATTGCTGTTAAAGGAAAAAGGGATGATAGGTTGTCTTCTTGATGGGAAAGGGTATGATGGAGGAAATCTCCTGGGATATCAGGCTGCAAATGAGTTCATCCAGAATAATGTTATTAAACCGGTTAAATAAAACTGACCATCTACAACAGCATCACAAGAGATCCCCTGGGAAATAATTCTTTTGTGATAAAGGTATAAATAAAAAACACAATAACCTACAGAAACCAGCAGTAAAAAAGAAAGAGACGATGCCCAGTTAAACCACCCTGAGACAAACAGACCGACCGCAGTCATAATTAATATAACGCCAAGATACAACTTAGTCTTTTCTTTACCGATTATGATGGGTATTGTTTCCCGGCCAATCGACTGGTCTCCCTGTATATCCCTAATATCAAATAGGAGGGATCTTGTGTAGACTAGAGAAAAAACAAACAGGAATGCCACAGATGTGGCTAAAAAAGAACCGATACTCTCCTGACTCAAGAATGGAACAAAAACTGTTATAGTTGCCCATGCCAAGGCAATGAACACATCTTTAGAAGCCGGTATGTCTTTCAACCTCCAATATCTACTAAGCCTGATATCTCTTGGAATAATTTTTACACTGTAAAAGATACCTAACAAAGTAGAAGCAAAAACCGCTACAAAGGGTAGTGAGCCTAACTCAAAAGAAACAACGAGTGCGACCAGGGAGGAAATAATTCCCAAAGTTAAAAAGAGAAATTTATATTTTTCATAAAAAGTATTTTTAACTGGATTATTGTACTCCATTGCCTCACGGTCGGTAAAATTGTTCAGCATATACATAGACAGAAAATAGAAAAAGGCAAGAAAAGTGTAGCTGAATTTTGGAGTCAAATACTGCAACGGGCAAATGGAATAGGCAAGTACGCCTCCTCCCAGGGCTACATAAAGGTTGCTGAAAACAAGAAACCTTCCAAGAAATAATAAGAATTGCGATATCCTGCTTAACTCTCTCTCTTTAATGCTTTCTACTTTTTCTATAACCCGACTGATCATCCAGGTAGGGGTAGAAGCTCCAGCAGTAACGCCAACAGTTTGAAATCCGTTCAGCTGTTTTTCGTCAATGTCTTCTTCTGTCTCTATAAAAAAGGTAGGGACACCTGAAGCTCTGGATATTTGTGTAAGGCGGGCAGTATTGGCGCTGTTTTTCCCGCCAACAACAATCATGGCGTCTACTGTTTTAGCCAAATTTATTACCTCTGTTTGTCTTTCATCTGTTGTATCGCATGTGGTTTTAAAAATCAGCGCATGAGGAAAACGCTTTAAAATGAGATTTGTAATTTTTTTATACAGGTTTTTATCAAATGTTGTCTGGGCTACCACGCATATCATTTCCATGTAAGGCAAACTATCAACTCCTGACAAGCTTTCCACAACATTTCCTCTCCCCGCGGTAAAACCTAAAAGACCTTCAACTTCAGCATGATCTTTGTCTCCTGCAATAATAGTAGAATATCCTTTGCGGGCATGACGTTTGATAATAGATTGCACTTTCATTACCAAAGGGCAGGTTGCGTCGTTAATATTAAACCCGTTTTTTTTAATCTCCCGCCTTTTTGTTGGTGTGATTCCATGTGTTCGTATAACCAGATTGTCGGCATCAGCACTCTTAAAATCTTTCAGAACTTTAATATTTTTTGATTCCAGCATTTCAATAACCTGAGGGTTATGTATTAAAGGACCATAAGTATAAAGGGTGCCTTTAACTTTTTCTGAGACATCCATTACTATATCCAGAGCTCTTTTAACGCCCCAGCAAAACCCCGCTGTTTTTGCTAATTTGACTTTCAACATAAATTTTTATACTTAACAGGTTACCTTAATAAAAATGATAGAATAAGATATTATACTTCATTATGGTAAAAAAGAAACTCTTTGGCAAGCGTTCGACTGATCTCACGCCAAAGGTCCAGGTGACATAAGAACCTGTCATGCTGAGCCTGTCGAACTATGACACGATTTTGGGGGAAATTAAGTAGTTTTTTTACATTAGAGGTTTTGGAATTTTAAAATAAGAAGAAAGATTTAAAGGGCAGGGAAGGGTCAGCCCTGCCATTTAATCAGATAGGAGGTTTATCTCCAGAGTGGTTAGACCTCTTAACGAGGGGGCTATTGGGTCTATCAAGAACTTTTTAACTTGCCATCCATGTTTACTATATCGGAGGTTGAGAAAAAATACTTTATAGTTATTTTTTAAAATTGTGTATACTTAAACTCAACGTGGAGTAGTCTCAATCACAATTCGGTATGGAAAACCGAATTGGACGATTTCCAGAGGAAAGTCGCCCGGAGTGTTGAGGCCAAGGATGGCTAAAAGCCAAAATATTTATAGCCACGAAAACCACGAAGAGAAATATCTTTTAAAAATCCTTTTTTTAATACCCTTGGCGATCTTAGTGGTAAATATCAATAGTTTACAAAACGCGTATGAATATAAAAGAACAGTTAGAGTATTTGCTTCGTGGTTCCGTTGAAGTGATTTCGGAAGAGGCGCTTTATGAAAAGCTTGAAAAGTCAATGTCCTCTGGTAAGCCTTTGAAAGTGAAAGCCGGTTATGATCCTACTGCTCCGGATATACATCTTGGCCATACTCTCTTAATACAAAAAATGAAGCATTTCCAGGACGTAGGACATGAAGTGATTTTTTTAATAGGCGATTTTACCGGCATGATCGGAGACCCAAGTGGAAAATCAATAGCGCGCAAAAAAATGACAAAGAAAGATATCGCTAAAAATGCCGCTACTTATAAAAAACAGATTTTTAAAATACTGGACCCCAATAAAACAACTATTGTTTTTAACAGTCACTGGATGGAGAAGATGTCCTCCTCGGATTTTATAGAGTTAACCAGTCGTTATACGGTAGCACGAATGTTAGAAAGAGATGATTTTCATAAACGGTATAAAGGACAGCAACCTATAAGTATTCATGAGTTTATATATCCTTTAATACAGGGATATGATTCAGTAGTATTAAAAGCAGATGTAGAGTTAGGTGGCACAGACCAAAAATTCAATTTACTGGTAGGAAGAGAACTCCAAAAAGACTTTGGCCAGGAACCACAGGTAGTTTTTACAATGCCGTTGCTTGAAGGCACCGATGGAGTTCAGAAAATGAGTAAAAGCTTGGATAATTATATTGGAATTACAGAGTCGCCCAAAGAAATATTTGGAAAGATAATGTCTATATCTGATGAATTAATGATCAGGTATTACGAACTACTGAGCGATATTTCCATGAGTGAAATAAAAAAGATGAGAAAAAAGCTAAAAGCAGACACTGTTAATCCGAAAAAATGCAAAGTAAAATTAGCAAAAGAAATAGTTGCGAGGTTTTATTCAACGGACGAGGCTAACAATGCCGAAAAAGAATTTGAAAATATTTTTAAGAAAAAAGAACTTCCACATGAAATGCCGCAATTTAATGTTAAGTGGAATAATGAGAAAATGTGGGTCTGTCATTTAATTAAAGAAATAGGGTTTTCCAAAAGCTCGTCGGAGGCAGTTCGCCTGATTAGGCAGGGGGCGGTTAGCATTAACGGAGAAAAGATAACGGACAGTGATCTGCAAATGGAAAAAAAAGATACGTTTATTTTAAAAATCGGAAAAAAACGATTTGCCAGGATCAAACCTAAATAAAGAAATAGGAGTGCCTAACATTGGGAATGACAATTACTGAAAAAATTTTGGCTTTTCATTGCGGAAAAGATTATGTCACTCCAGGCGAATTGATTAACGCTAGGGTAGATATTGCTTTAGGGAATGATATTACTGCTCCCATAGCCATTGATATTTTTGAAAAATCAGGAGCTAATACTGTTTTTTCTAAAGATAAAATCGCGTTAATAGCAGACCACTTTATCCCAACAAAAGATATAAAATCAGCACAACAGGTTAAGCAGTTAAGAGAGTTTTCGCGAAAACATCAGATCACACATTACTTTGAGCAGGGGAGAGTTGGAGTAGAACATGTCTTGCTGCCTGAAAAAGGAATTGTGCTTCCCGGAGACCTAATTATAGGAGCAGATTCCCATACTTGTACTTATGGAGCCCTTGGGGCGTTTTCTGCTGGTGTCGGAAGCACCGATCTTGCCGCGGCTATGATTACCGGTGAAGTGTGGTTTAAAGTCCCTGAATCGGTAAAGTTTGTTTACCATGGAAAATTAAACGATTTTGTCTCAGGGAAAGATTTAATTTTATATACTATTGGTATGATAGGTGTGGATGGGGCGACATATATGGCAATGGAGTTTACCGGAGAGACAATTTCTGATCTCTCGATGGACAGCCGTTTTACAATGGCTAATATGGCTATTGAGGCAGGGG
>CAJXCL010000005.1 GCA_913051775.1 uncultured Nitrospirota bacterium
AAGCTGTAATATCAAGAAAAGTCAATTCATCCGCGCCTTCACGGTCATAAAATCGAGCGGCCTCAACCGGATCTCCCGCATCCTGAAGATTTAAAAATTTTATCCCTTTTACCACCCGACCTGCTTTTACATCAAGGCATGGAATAATTCTTTTTGCTAACATATTTTCACCGGTTTACAGTTTTCAGGGGTTAGGGATCAGTTATAGCTGATGGTTCGGCAGGCTCACCATGACAGCCTTTTCATCCTGAGCACCAACTTGTCACCCTGAGCCTGCGAAGGGTCTCCACGCAAACTCAGAATTACATGACAGCTTAATTTATAAACAAGCAATAATTGAGAAGAATAAAAATCTCCGATGTATTATAGCTGATTTAGCGGCTGAATAAAAAAAACAAATTGAAAATATTTATCGCTGTGCTAATATTTTATTAAAGCTCCCCCGTAGCAAGCTGTGGAGAATGCTTGCTAAACACTTTAAATGGAATTTTTTTATCTAAGGAGAACGTATGCGCCCTGACGGCAGAAAACCGAAACAAATTAGAAAAGTAAAGATTACTCGAAACTATGTGAATCAGGCGGAAGGATCTGTTTTGATTGAGGTTGGTGATACTAGGGTCATCTGTACTGCTTCGGTGGAAGATAAGGTTCCAGGTTTTTTAAAAGACAGCAAGCAGGGTTGGGTTACCGCTGAATATTCAATGCTACCCCGATCGACCAACGTTAGAACAGGACGTGAATCGAGCAGGGGAAAAGTAGGTGGAAGAACTCATGAAATCCAAAGGCTGATAGGGAGGGCTCTTCGTTCCGTGGTTGACTTAACAGCGTTAAACGGCATGACTATCTGGATAGACTGCGATGTTATTCAGGCTGATGGAGGTACCCGGACAGCGTCTATTACCGGTTCTTTTGTCGCACTGTATGACGCAATGAATTTTTTAAAAGCTCATAATAAAATAGAGAAAATACCGATAAACAATTTTCTGGCTGCTGTCAGCGTTGGGATTTTTGAAAACGAGGTTATTTTGGATTTAAATTATGAAGAAGATTTTAAAGCTGAAGTAGACATGAATATAGTCATGACGGCAGACGAAAAATTTGTAGAAATCCAAGGTACGGCGGAAGAAAATCCATTTACCCGAACAGAGCTGGAAGTCATGTTGAAACTGGCTAAGAAAGGAATTAAGGAATTAATCACAAAACAAAAAAAATGTTTGGATATTTAGTTCTAAGCAGTCAGCTATCAACTTTTTTAGGACGATACAGTGTAAAAAAAATTGCACTGCAAATTTATAAAATTATGTTTTTTTAGCACAATTTTTGTTAAAAGTATCAGGGCGGTAGCCCTTTTGGTTGTGGCACTGCTACCCTGAGAAAATCCGCGTTCATCGGTGAACCATAATAAAAAAATGAAAAAGCATTTCTACACAATGGGTGTTCTTGTATTAAGTCTTTTTATCGGACTGTATAGTTGTGCCACAAACCCGGTGACACAAAAAGAACAGTTTGTTTTAATGTCCGAGGAACAGGAACTTTCAATAGGTAGGTCAATGGATCCTAAAATCATCAAGGAGTATGGCCTTTATGATAATCCTGAACTCCAGAGCTATGTTGATATGATAGGACAAAAAATTGCAAAAAAAGGTGAGAGGCCGGAACTGTTTTACCATTTTAAAGTTTTAAACGATTCTATCATTAACGCATTTGCGCTGCCTGGCGGATACATTTACATTACGCGCGGTATTCTTGCCCTGTTAAATTCCGAAGCTGAATTAGCCGGTGTTCTCGGCCACGAGATTGGCCATGTTACGGCGCGACATGCTGTCCAGCAATACACACAGGCGCAGGGTTATCAAATCATGGCAACGGTTGCGTCTATCTTTGTGCCGGATTTTAGAAGTAGAGAGCTTCAACAATTAGCTGATATTGCTGCAACAGGAATTATTAGAGGCTATGGCCGTGAGATGGAGATGGAATCAGACCGTTTGGGAATTAAGTATTCATACAAAGCCCGCTATAATCCAAAAGCTGTCCCTGATTTTTTATCGGTTTTAAAACTTGCAAGTAAAGGTAAAGAAGAAAATGGAGTTTTTCATGGAATGTTTGATACTCATCCGGATACCAGAAGAAGAATAAATGCAGCAAAAAAAAAGGTTAATGATTTATTGGTCAAAAAAAAGTCGAAAGGTCTGAGTTTTCATACCGATCGATATTTAAATCAGATTGAAGGACTGATTTATGGGAGCGATCCCAAAGAAGGAGTCATTAACGGGATGGTATATCAACATCCTGTTATGCACTTTGAGATAACTTACCCTAAAGGGTGGAAAATATTTAACACCAGATCAGCGGTTATTTCAAAAGATAAAGAAAAAGATGAAAAATATGTTTCTCAATTGTTGGCAGAAACTTTAGGTAAACGAATCTCTACCAGGAATTACGCAAAGAAATTTTTCAAACGAAACAGAATAAAACCCTTAAGCGAGAAGAATGAGGAAATAAACGGCCTGGAAGCATATGTAACTACTTTTCAAGACACACAGAGGAAAGCTCCAATGATGGTTATGGCGGCATTTATACTGTGGCAGGATAAAATGTTTTTTGTTAGTGGATCTTCCAAAGTTAGAGATTTCAGAACAGGAAAGAAGTTCTTTACACAAATCATAGATAGTTTCAGAGGGCTTTCAAAAGAAGAAGTCAACTCTATTAAACCGGAGCGCATAAAGATTTATGTTGCAGAAGAGGGAGATACCATTAAATCCGTCGCAAAAAAATATGCAAAAGAACCTCAAACCATTGCCTTAATTAACGGATATGAAAAAGATACTGTTGCATTGGAAGCTGGGAAAAAAATCAAGGTTCTTGCCAATTATTAGTTGCTTTAGTTTTTTAAGTAACTTGCCTTTTTAGTTGCGTTTTTTGTGCCGTAAACGAGTTCGACAAAAATTTTTTAAGTTAGGGGGTCCTCCATTAGACCTAATTACTCTAATCGATGTGGGATTTGCCAAGCCAGTTATTATATAAAGTACTTAAAATGGTTATAAAAATGACTATTTTCTAAAAAAGGGATGAAATGATCAATTTAACAGTAACGGAAACGAAAGCACACCTGCTGGAGAAAATAAGACAGGCAGATACTGCTATGGAGTCTTTTGTAATACCTAAAAATGGCAAACCAACAGCTATAATTATGAGTATAGACGAATATGAAGGGTGGCTGGAGAGACTTCGGAGATAATGTCCGATAAAAAGCGCTAAAGGAGACACAAGAGGCACGAAAAGAGTTAGCCGACGGCAAACCCCGTACCAATGCGGTTCAGGGCAAGCAGCGGGGAATACGCTAGCTAAACACTTTCAATTCCTCCTTAATCTTATAAAGCAGAGTTTTTATACCTTCTCCAGTAACTGCTGATACGGGATAAACCTGTAGTCCTTTTTTTTTAAAATATTGCTCATGCTTTTTTAACTTATCCACAGCACCGGGGATATCTATTTTATTGGCTGCAATGACTTGAGGCTTTTCAATCAAATCAACGCTGTATGAATAAATTTCATGATTAATTGTCTCAAAATCTTTACATATATTTCTATTATTGGAAGCTGACAAATCCAGAATATGAAGAAGAAGTTTAGACCGCTCAATATGTTTTAAAAATTGCAATCCAAGTCCTTTATTATTATGGGCTCCTTCTATAATACCGGGGATATCTGCCATTACAAAAGATTCGAACTCTTCAATAGGAACTACTCCAAGATTTGGGACAAGTGTCGTAAAAGGATAGTCGGCTATTTTTGGTTTTGCGTTGGAAACACGGGAAATTAATGTTGATTTCCCTGCATTAGGATAGCCAACAATTGCTACATCAGCCAACATTTTTAGTTCTAAAATAAACCAGAATTCCTCTCCCGGTTCCCCCGGTTGTGCGAATTTTGGGGCTCTATTTCTCGATGACTTAAAATGCGCGTTTCCCTTTCCTCCTCTCCCTCCTTTTGCGGCAATATATTGCTGTCCTTCTTTAGTTAAATCAGCTAATATGGCAGAATCATCAGCGTTTCTGACAGTGGTTCCCATAGGGATTTTAATCTCAATATTATCTCCCGCATGACCGTGCATATCGCTCCCAAGCCCATTTCCACCTTTTGGAGCATAATAATGTTGTTGGTACTTTAGGTCTAAAAGGGTATGCAAGTTCCGAACAGCTTTAATAATTACATCCCCTCCATTGCCTCCGTCACCACCGCTTGGTCCACCTTTCGGGACAAATTTCTCCCGCCGAAATGCAACACAGCCTTTGCCTCCGTCACCGGCTTTGACAAAAATTTTTACCTGATCAACAAGCATTTTAATTTACGGGTTATTAATATTCGTGAATCTCCCCGTGTTTCCGCACGGGGCATCTCCACACCTGGAAAACGCAAAACATTTTCCGACCAGTTGCCCCCTTACAAGCCCCATAAAAACTTTGTGCTCCCTGCCCTTTTGGGCGGGGTACTCTGTCGCAGTGTTTATAAAAATATGGAGGTTAGATACTTCACACCACCTGGAATAGGAATGATGGAACATCAGATTTGGTTTTGAAAAGAGGTAGAAATGTCTAATTTACGAGGGGTTTAGTGCATGCACACTTACTAATTTTTTATCTTTTCCTTTTCTTTCAAATTTAATTATCCCATCTATTTTAGCAAAGAGGGTATAATCATTCCCTACTCCAACATTGTTTCCGGCATGGATCCTGGTACCCCTTTGCCTCACTAAAATGTTTCCGGCTTTTACAACCTGACCGCCAAACTTTTTAACTCCAAGGCGTTTACCAGTACTATCCCTGCCGTTAGTTGTACTGCCCTGTCCCTTTTTATGAGCCATGTTTTATCTCCTTTGTAAATTACTGTTTAATCTCTGTAATTTCCAGACGAGTAAAATACTGTCGGTGACCCCGCTTTTTTCTGTGATTTTTTCTTCTCTTGTGTTTAAAAATGATTATTTTTTTATCTCTTCCCTGCTCAACAATAACTCCGGTAACTGAAGCTTTTGGAATAGTGGGTGTTCCGACTTCAATTTTTTTTCCTTCACCTGCCATTAATACATTTTCTATTTTGACACTATCTCCCACTTCTCCATTAATCTTCTCAATTTTTATTATATCGCCTTGAGAAACTTTTAATTGTCTGCTGCCGGACCGAATAACTGCTGCCATGTGAATTTCCTCCAGATGAATATATTGCTTTTGTTTTAAGCTGAGCACTCCCAATTATCATTGAAGCTCCCCGCGGCAGGACTACGGGGAATGTGCTCAATAAGCACGTTTAATAATAGCCTATTTGAATTCGGCTTTTAAGTCAACAGGTTTCTGAGGATTTAATGGATTAAAGAGAGGAACGATCATCTTCGTCCATATCCAATGATGCAAGCAGGGAAGTAAGAGAGTTCAGATGTTTCTGTTCTTCTCTGGATAATTCCCGGCAGCAATTTTTCACTTCTTGAGATGCGGCTTTTTCCGCCAATTCCACGAATGTTTCATGGGCCTTTTTTTCCATACCAATAGCGAGTTCCAAAACCGCTTTCATGTCTCCGTTTTGTAATATTTCCGTCTCATCCGCTGAAATAATGCTTTGCGGAATATGCGATTCCAATAGTTTCACGTATCTCTCGGGATTAAATTCCTCCGGCCAAGGGGTACTTTTGGTTTTGTTGATAAGATGCCGGATGTGGCCTTCTTCCATATCAGCAAGTTCCAGAAAAAGCATACGGGATTCATCGTTTTTCGTAATTTCCGCTGCCTGGTTGAAAAAAACTTCGGACTTTACTTCATGCTCCAACGCTGATTTAAAAAGTTCAGCTGTTACCTGCATAAACTCCTCCTTCAAATTTAAGTATAAGTTCTTTGAAATGAAGAATCAATAATTATTTGAAAAATAATTTATTAATATGAACAGCCAACTAAAAGGTCCCTTTATATTAATACGGATTTTTGGAGTATCATTATGAATATGAAATTAGTTTATTTATTGCGTCACAGCCAGACAGAGGATAATAACAACAGAATTATACAGGGACAAAGTGATTCCCCTTTAACTCCTGAGGGCATGAATTCTATAAAAAAAAGAACTAAAAAACTCAACGATATAACTTTTAACGTAATCTACTGTAGTCCTTTAGGAAGAGCAAGGTCTTCTCTGGATATATTATTAAAAGAACTCAAATAAAATACAAATGTCGCTTAGCTGGATGAATTAATGGAAATAGACTTTGGAAAATATACCAAAAAAAACATTAATGAAATCATAGATATCATTAAAGTTCACAAAAAAAATACGTCAAAACCTTATCCCGATGGTGAAAGCGGGGATATGTTCAAGGAAAGAGTGATACGTTTTATGAGTAAGTTTATTCTAAAAAGTGATGGAAAATGTTTTCTTGTAATGACACATTACGGGGTAATAGAAACAATACTACAACATTATAATAACCTTTCCTATGAAGAAATTCGTTCAAAGAAAGACGCCATTATACGTCTTTCTTTGAATCGGAATAATGCGGACGTTTCTTTTGAAGGAGATAAGGGGCTTTAATGAGAGATCCCTTATAACACCCCTTTCGTGGAAGGAATATCTTTAATCCTTTTATCTATTCTGGTTCCCTGGTCCATTGCCTTTGCAAAAGCCTTGAAAATCGCTTCAACTATATGATGTAAATTGTTTCCTGAAATCATTCTAACATGAAGCGTAGCTCCGCAATTATTGGCAAAGGCCTGAAAAAAATCCTCAACCAATTCCACATCAAACTCACCGACTTTTTCTTTAGGAAGGTCCACATCATAAACAAAATAAGGCCTGCCGGCAATGTCCACTACTACTAACGCAAGTGCTTCATCAAGAGGGGTATAAGCAGAGCCAAATCTCCGAATTCCCTTTTTATCTTTCAGCGCTTTTTTGAAAGCCTCTCCCACTACAATGCCGACATCTTCCACCGTATGATGAAAATCAATCTCTACATCTCCTTTTGCCTTGATTTTCAGATCAAATAAACCGTGTTTAGCTAATTGAGCTAGCATGTGATCAAGAAAGGGGATATTAGTTGAAAGATCATATTTCCCCTCACCATCAAGGTTTAAATCCATTTCAATTTCTGTCTCACTGGTTTTACGTTTTACAACAGCAGTTCTTTCCACAAAAATTTCCTTAAAATTTTCATAATTAGAAATTGAATCTCCCCGTGTTTCCGCACGGAGCTTCTTCACACTTGGAAAATGAAAACCAATTTAATAATTTAAAAACCGCAGGGGGCATACCCCTGCAACCCCCACAAAAACTTTGCGCTCTCCACCCTTCCGTGAGGGGTATTCTGTCACAGTTTTTATAAAGATTAACACAAAGATAAGAAATTATAAAGTAAGAAGATATTTTTAGATCCCAAATTATTTCTTTGAAGCACAAAGGTAAACAACAGGCACGCGGCTTACTACTACGGCCCAATGCTCCGTATTAGCAGGCAGGTCCAAACGATCTCCAGGGTTCAATATAACTTCTTTATCGTTTCTCAGGCCCATTTTAATTGATCCTGAAATAATCCACCTGACTTCCAGATCAGGATGTGTATGCCACGGATATGAAACTCCCGGGTTGTCACTCCAGCGATAAAAATCAAGCCCCTCCTGCCTGAGAGAGTTCTCCAGTTCCTTAGCTGAAGGAGGAATATTTTTATCCCATCTTTGTAATTTCATAAAGCGTCCATGGGACCGCAACTTATGACAACCCCATGTATCAGGGTGTCCGAAAACTAATTTAATAAAACGAGTGAAGTTTTAATCTGAGTTACTAGAACAGTACATAAAGAGGAAAACGTAAATATGATGTGGAACCCACCTTAGGAGATATTAAACAAAATATGGGATTTCGAAAGCTTCTCTTAAGGACAAAACCCAAGGTGAATATCGAAGTCGGTTTAGTAGCTATCGCTCACAATATTAAAAAGATAAAATCCTTCTTGCAGGTCAATCAGATGGCTTTCCAGTTAGCATAATTGGAAAGATTAATAGATCCGAGCCGTTCCCAAAGGAAAATAACAAAAAAATAACCCTTTGTGCGTACCTTTTAGGGTTTTAGCCAATATAGAAATTTTTTTCGGACACCCTAGGACTCAGGGGGTGTTAATTTATTTTTGTTGCGGCTATCGATCGTTATGTCATTCCCGACTTGATCTGGAATCCATGATTAAGGATACGAATTTCCGTTATGAAACAGTGCTTCTTTCTGTTAGCTTGTTAACGCACTCAAACTTTTAAGTATTATTTCATCCGGAATATCATCTCTGATTACGACAGATCCAGGCTGTTTCATTAAAACAAGTTTGATCTTATCATTTCTTACTTTTTTATCATAGTATAAAGCCGACAGGATTTTCTCCGGGCTGATATTTGGCAGTTGCGTGGCTAAATTAAAAGATTCTATAAGTTTCTTTACTCTTTCAACATCTTTTTTATCGCATAGTTCCGCTTCATGAGAGATAAAAGCCGCAGCGATCATTCCAATAGCCACGGCCTCTCCATGCTTATACTTCTCATACCCGGTCAGACTTTCCAAGGCGTGACCGATAGTATGTCCGTAGTTTAAGACCGAGCGAAGCCCTTTTTCCCGCTCGTCTTTTGAAACAATGGAAGCCTTGATTTTGCACGAGGCTTCAATAATATACTGCAATGCATTGAAGTCCAGGTTTTTAATATCCTCGACGCGGCTTTCTAAAAAGTTAAACAGCATTTCATCGGCAATTATCCCATATTTTATTATTTCCGCCATTCCACAGCGAAATTCAATTTTTGGCAATGTTTTCAGGGCATTCAGGTCTACAAAAACCCCTGCAGGTTGATAAAAAGCGCCGATCATATTTTTCCCCAGGGGGTGATTGACAGCGGTTTTCCCGCCGACGCTGCTGTCTACCTGGGCGAGCAAAGAAGTCGGTATCTGAATATAAGGGACTCCTCTTCTATATGTTGCCGCGACAAAACCCGTAAGGTCACCAAGAACTCCACCACCCATGGCTATTAAAGGTGAATATCGGTCATGTTTGCCGTCAAGCAGGCGGTCATAGATTTTTTCCGCTTCCCGCATATTTTTGTATTTTTCCCCGTCTGGGACTTCTATAACTTCCATCTCAAATCCATTCTTTTTTAGATTTAAAATGATTCTTTCACCATAAAGCTTTATGAGGTGTGAATTAGAAATAAGTACTGCTTTATGAGAAAAATGAAACTGTTGAATTCGCTCACCTATTGTGTTCAGTGTATTCAAGCCGATATGGATATAATAGCTTCGTTCACCTAATTCTACTTTGACGACTTTTTCATTCACACTGGTTGCTCACTGTTCGTTTCTGGTTGTGACCTGCCCTACTATTTGTACCACTCGTAGAGTCAGTCCTATTTCATCATTCCTTTATTTAATGCGTAGCATAATATGAAGGAATCAACTCAATAAATTCCGGTGCTGCTGGCCTATAACTTAAAGAGCTATGAGGTCGAAAAGTATTCTATCCTTTTCTCCACACCTCAATCAATACTTTTGCTTCCAATAAGGTTTCAAATATTTCACCATTAAGCAGTTCATCCCTTAGTTTACCATTAAAACTTTTAATATAGCCGTTCTCCCAAGGACTTCCAGGTTCAATGTAAAGCGTCCTGACGCCAACACTACCTAACCAATCTCTAACTGCTGTCGCTGTATATTCTGCTTAGTTTTCTATAATCGAGCAGATTTAATTTAGTCACTATCATCAAACCTTCTAATAGCAAGCCCTGTCGCTATTGCTATCATGGGACTGATATAATCTATGTACTCCGGATCAAATATTTTTTTATTGACAGAAACTTTTTTCAAAGGATCAAGTGTTTCGACGCTAACCCCCAACTTTTCACTTAAAAGCTGGTTTATGCCTGATATCTTTGAACTGCCTCCGCTTAAAAATATTTTTTCAACATTACGGTTGGCTGCAGTACTGTAAAACTCAATAGATTTTTGAATTTCAGAAGCAATAACATCCGTATCCTCCATGATAATAGAAACGATTTTATCTTTATTATCTTCAGTAACATTCAACCCTAATTTCATTTTTTCGGCATCTTCGTAATCAACTTTCAACTGTTTTTGGATGGTTTCCGTAAATTTGTTTCCTCCCAGAAGAATGTCTCGGGTAAATCCCGCAGAACCACCCTCGATAATACCAATATTGGTTACAGAAGCTCCTATGTTTACAATAGAAACCACCTCATCCATTTTCTCATCGTAATTAAGGCTGAAGTTGTTTTTTGCTGCGAAAACATCGAGGTCAAAAACCACCGGTTTTAAGCCGGCGTTTAAGAGAATGCTCTCTCGCTGTTCAATAATATCTTTTTTGGCTGCAACCAACAAAACTTCCATTTGCTCATCTGTATCTTCGCTTTCCGCATCCGGTTCTTTTACTACTGTGCCTAAAATAGTAAAATCTATATTGACATCCTTGATGTCAAACGGAATATATTGCTCCGCTTCCATTTTGATGGATTCAGCTAATTCTTGTTCGCTCATTTTAGGTATATTAATTTTTTTTATGACCACTGATTCTCCGGAAATAGATATTACGGCAAATTTTGTTTTTATTTTTTCAGAGGAAATTAGCTGCTTTACAGCTTCTGAAACAAGGTTGGGATTTTTAGTCATTCCATCTTCAAATGTATTTTCAGGAAGAGGAACAAGCCCAGCATTCAAAAGTTCAAACTGTTTCTTTTTTTGAAGTAGCTGAACAATTTTAATGGAATGAGATCCAATATCAATCCCTACTAATTGTGACTTTTTTGAGAGCCCCATATTAATCCTCAGGGAAAATTTTCTCTTTTTGATCCAGTTTATATCCCAAAGCTATAATTATTTTTCTTCGTGTATCCAGACGGCATTGATGTCCTTTTTCAATTCGGTCAATGGTTTGGACTGAAACATTTGCCTGACGTACCAGCTCAGCTTTACTCATCATTCGTAACTCTCTAATTTTTTTTACATGGTTATCGAGCATAATTTCCTTCTAGTTAAAAAGTTAATTTATGCCAAATTAAACACTTTTTATGATCAAAGGGGTATAACTCTATAATAAATATAATATTAGTCAATACTGTTCTTTAGTTACATTTAATTAGATTAAATTTAGTATAATTATATTCTGTTTTTTTGGATGAATTCCTCATGTTTTGAATAGCAGTTTGCATAGCTTTGGCTTTGTTAAAAGTTTCGTAAAACTCTAGTTCAGGTTCTGAATCTGCAACAATTCCCGCTCCAACCTGAAAGTAGGTCTTGCCGTTATTTATCAATACGGTTCTGATAATTATATTTAAATCCATCTCTCCAGAAAAACCAATATAGCCTAAAGAACCCGTATAAAGACCACGGCTAATATTCTCAATTTCGTTAATTATTTCCATGCTTCTAATTTTGGGGCAACCAGTAATGGTGCCTCCTGGAAAGCAGGCATTCAAAATCGCTTTCAAATTAATATTATTTTTTAAAATGCCTTTAATATTAGAGACAATATGCCAGACATGGGAGTATCTTTCAAGAATCATAAATTCATTGACCTTCACACTTCCATATTTACACAATCTGCCTAAATCATTTCTCTCTAAATCAACAAGCATAAGATGTTCGGCTTTCTCTTTTTCGCTTAAAAGCAGTTCATTGGAAAGTGATTTGTCCTGATTCAATGTAATTCCTCTTGGTCTGGTTCCAGCTATAGGTCTTGTTTCAATTCTGTTTTTATAAACTTTAACCAATCGTTCGGGAGAAGAACTCACGATAAAAAAATCATCCAATTTTAAAAAAGCTGAAAAAGGAGAAGGGTTTATATTTTGTAAGCATTTGAAAAGAATAAATGGGTCCCCATCAAATTCTGCTTCAAACCGCTGGGATAAATTGGCCTGATAAATCTCCCCTTCTTTAAGATATGTTTTGACCTTTCTCACCATATCTTCGAATTCCTTTTTAGTAACATTAGACTGAAAAGCTTCCTTTGCTATTACTATTTTTTTCTTGTTGTTGAAGCTTTTTTCTTTAGAAGGGGATAAATGATACTGATTAATTCTATCTGTCAGTCTAAGAATTAAATTGGAATAAATTTGATCGACTTGTTTTACATTGGTTTTGGCTAAACAAATGAATTTGATCTTTTTTTCAAGATGATCGATAGCAACAATCTCATCGACAAAGATAAAATGGATATCCGGAAGATTGAGGCCGTCTTTTTTTATCCCAAAAGATGGTTCTAAGTAATGAACCAGGTCATAACTGAAATAGCCGATACCACCGCCAAAAAAATGCGGTAAATAAGAAAAGTAAGAACTCTTGTATTCTTCAAGTATTGCTGTAAAGGATTTAATTGGATCTGATTTTTCTGAAAAGGTTTTTCCCTTTTTCCAGATTGTTGCATTTCCGTCCTGGTATTTAAAACGAAGAAAAGGATCTCCTCCTAAAAAAGAATACCTGGCGTTTATTTTTTTACCTTTGCCGCTATTTAATAAAAAAGCGTATTTGCATTGATAAAACAGGTCTTCAAAAATTCCGATAACGGATTTTCTTCCGTCTAATGGAAGTTCTGCAACAACAGGAACCAAAGAATGATTTTGAGAAAGGTCAGCAAACTTATCTTCATCGGGATAAAAATTTGCCATAAGCTCTTTTAAATGTTTCATGGTTTATATTGTTACAGTTAAGGGCAAACGGACGGATGTAAAGCTGAAGCTTTACCCTGCAAATGATTTCTAATCAATTAGGTATGCAGGGCAAACCTTTATGTTTGCTTTGACAAACATTAAAACTCCTGCTTGATCACTTTGATGTTTTCGGGAGAAGAAAAAAGATCATAAACCGTCATCGCAAGGGCTTTTGCTCCGGAGACCATTCTTTCAATTCCTTTATCGGACCTGGCTGCTCTTGTAAATTCAGGGGAATGGGCCACTGTTTTTAAGCCGCATATTCCAATATCTATGTGTATAGTAGGCAACATCTGGCTTAAATTTCCAATATCTGAAGACCCTTTCCCACCCTCTTTCTTTGTTGAATCCTCTTTAATTCCAAGGAGGGTTAAGTTTTTTCTAAACAGGTCTGCAAGGGAATAGTTAGGTTTAAAAGGGTGATATGCCAAATCTTTTTTTTCTTTAGTAAGAGTGCAGCCGGTTGATAGTGCAGCTCCCTCAGCGCATTTTATAACTTTTTCGATGACTTTCTTAAAATAAGGGATATCCAGGGCTCTAATATAGAAAATAGCTGATGCGTTATCCGGGATTATATTCGGGGCTGTTCCGCCTTTGATAATAATGCCATGGACACGGGCATCATCCCTTAGCTGTTGACGCAGAGCATTAATGTTGTTGAATGTCTGAATAACCCCGTCCAGAGCATTAATTCCTTCATAGGGAAATGCTGCTGCATGAGCCGATTTCCCATGAAAGGTAAACTTTATTTCCTGAAGGGCAAGCATCAAGGATACACATCTGGTCTGATTGGAAGGATGCATCATCATAGCCACATCGACATTATTAAAAATTCCGTTTTTCATCATTGATATTTTTCCACCACCGCCCTCCTCTGCCGGAGTTCCGATAACCAGTAGTTGTCCATTCATTTTAAAATTTAAATGGTGCATTGCTGCAGCAGCTCCAATACTTGCCGCCCCGATTAAATTATGCCCACAAGCATGGCCCAATTCCGGTAAAGCATCATATTCTGCCAAAAGCGCTACTGTTGGATGTCCACTATAATTGCTGGAAGAAGCTCTAAAAGAAGTGGGCAGCCCTGACAAACCTTTTTCAACGAACAAACCATTCTGAGCCAAAAAGGAGGTTAAGATTTCCATTGAACGGTATTCTTGAAAAGGCATCTCCGGATTATCGTGCATTTCAAGAGCAATATCGGCCAGTGTTTGCTTAATCGTATCGATAAAATTTATAATTGCTTTTTTGTCTTTATCCATGAACGTATCAGACGCGGGGCATATTCCGAAGTATTCTAAGGTAGTTTAGTTTCTCAGGAATTTTATCATCTTCACAATAATTATTTTCCGCCAAAATTTTAAGATCGTCTAAAACCTGCCTATCCCCCTCAAAAATTACTTTTTCATAACCTTTGTCCGAGATAAGACCTGCTGCCATCAAAAGATTGATCACTGATTTGGCATTAAAACGCTGACTCTCCACAATCATCTCCACATCAGTTCCGTGTTCATTAACAATCAATGAAACGTAAGTTGAAGGTTTCGCGTGAAATCCCAGAGGTTTGGGAACAGGAAGTTCATACTGGACTTTTTCAACGTAGGCAGTCATGATGTCTTCTGCCAGTGCGTTTCCTTTTTGCATATAGTAATTGCTGTAATAAAAACAAAAATTTATAATCTTGTCCAATACCTCTTTTCTATCAACTACCGCTGCTATCTTTTCAGAAGCGCTGTTAGGATTAGTATCGCTCTCATGGCGTTCATAAAAATGAGATAGCCATCTCGCAGCTTCTAATAAGTGAAGGGGAATAGATGTAGCCCTTCTGAGGTCACTGAGTTTGGAATTTTCACGTTCCATAACCGTATTTTTTACATAAGTATCGTAATCGGACTGTACGCCATGAATAATTGTTTTTAGTTTTCTTGCCTTTTTTTCATTTATCTTTAAAGGCACAAGTTCGAATAATTCCTCGGAAGAAAATTTACACCCCAGATTTTCTTCTCGACACATTTTAGCTACCTTCCTTACTTTCCGGGCTAACGATAATATCCTTTCTTTTTCTCCATCTACTTTTTTAAACTCAAAATCAACTGGAAGTGGTTGAGTAGCTTCAATATCACTATATTCTTTTTCAGGAGGGACAATTTCTTTTACAGGGATCCTGAGCTCTTTTGCTTCTTCAAGACAAGCGATGAAAAGCTTTTTTATAAACTCATTTACAAACTCCAATGTTTGGCCGGTATCCACAATAAAATCAGAAGAATCCTTTTCAATTTCCTCAATTTTATAATGTTCATAGCGATAAAAGATGTGATGTAATAGGTAGGCTACAATTCCCAGGTTTCTCATGGACGCAATAAGTTCCGAAAAATAAAACCATTTTTTATTTAGCCGCGCACCATGGTCATCTAAAAAACTTTCAAAAGATTGAAGCTGTTGAATGAATATCCCGAATAATTTCTTGCTTGAACGAAAACATTCTCCAGTCCAGTAGTAATAAAGAGGGAATAAATCTTCACCTGCTATTCCCACTAATTCTGTAAAGTTGACGCTATTGTCCTGGTTATTATTTTTTTTTTTGGAATTCATAATAGTAAAAACTTGCAACAGTTTACAGGAGACAGGTAGCGTGACAAATTATGCATTACGGATTACATATTTTTAATTTTTAATCAGGCTAAACCCTAATCCCCTGGCATCTGAGGATTTACTTTCACTCTACCCAACTGAAATTACGTTGTCAAGACGCTGTATTTGAGCTAACCCACAGCAAGACATGTAGGAATCTTTGCAATTTGACATTATTAGATGAGATTATCAGCAACTAACAAAAAGAAGAAAAGCGATTTTTTTAACCTAATATCGGAAATCAAAAAACGTTTTACGTAATAGTACGAATCTACGAATTTATCTAAAGCATATTGCCAATACTTGAATGGAAATTCATTAGCGGTTTTGTAAACCAGGTATCCTGCAATTATTATAACAACAAAATTGGGAAGCCACATCGCTAAAAAGGGATGTAGGTTCCCAGTATCGCCTAAACTCTCTCCGAATAATAACAATATGTAATAAAACACTATTACAAACAGGCTGATTGTAAAACTTCCTGATTTTCCGGAGCGGCTGCACTTCACTCCTAAAGGCGCTCCAATTAAACCAAAGATCAAGGCGGCAAAGGGGATAGAAAATTTTTTATGGAGTTCAACTAACTCACTGTAAAAGGTGATGCCGTCTTTTTTATGTCTTTCAATTTTCTCTTTTAGTTTTGCAATAGAGAGCTCTCTATTACCTCTTAACAGCTTGCCTCCGATTTCTTCAGGCTTGGGAATTTCCATTTCAAGGATATATCGTTCAAATTTCAATGTATGATAATTATTTTTATCTTTCCCAAGTCGGTGAATTGTTCCATTCGTTAAATTCATTTGAACAACAAATGCATTTTTGTCGGAAATAAACGAGCCTTTTTCAGCGTTAATAATTCTGTATTCGTTGTCTTTCGTGGTCTCTGATATAAAAATTCCTTTCATCAGAGGACTGTTCTCATCTTTTTTGTCTACATAAATGACCATATTTTTAAAATCATTATTGAATAGTTTAGATTTAATTTCATAATTTGCTTGTGTTCGTAAAATCCGAAACAGCAATTCTCGAAATGCCTGATTCCCATTTGGCATACCATAGATCATCATAAATTCTGTCAGGATAAAAGCTAAAAGCGATAAAGCCATAACAGGAACCAGGAGTTGGTATAAACTAATCCCCCCTGCTTTTAAGGCCGTCATTTCAGAATCAGCGGAAATGCGGCTGAAAGTCACAACAGACGCTATTAAAACTCCTATGGGAATAGTTAAAACTAAAAAAGCTGGAGCAATATAAATCACCATTTTAGTTACATTATAAAATGAAACCCCTTTGTTAATTATTACCTCTGTTAAGTAAAGCAGCTTATCGAGAAAAAGAGCGCCTGTCGTTGCCAGTATTGCAATGACAAAAACAAGAAACAACTCATAAAAAATATATCTGTTAATTTTGTTCATAAAATTTTAAGGTCGGCGTACTTGGATTTAAGTTTTTTCTTTCCTGCTCCTTTAAAAAATACACTAAGTATCTCCTCATCATTACTGCCATTTACGTCCAAAATAATCCCGTTCCCAAAGGTCGAATGAGCCACCTTGGTTCCAATGGAAAACTTACTGCCATCTATTTGTTGTCTAATTTTCCGAGGAAAGCGGTTATAAGTTAAAGATGAATGGTTGTATTGAGAGGGTGATATTGTTTCTATAAGTTCGGCAGGGATATCTTCAATAAACTCGGAAGGCGGATTTGTCAGTTCCATGCCATAAATTTTTCTCGTCACCGCGTTCAGAAAAAAAAGCCGGTTTTTAGTACGCGTCATCCCCACGTAACAAAGCCTCCTTTCCTCTTCCATTTCCTCTTCGCAGCTCATGGACCTGATGTGTGGAAATATCCTTTCTTCCATGCCGGTGATAAACACAACAGGAAATTCAAGCCCTTTTGAATTATGCAAAGTCATCAGGGCTACCGAACCATGTTTATCATCAAAGCTATCTATGTCTGATACCAGTGCCGCCTGATCAAGAAAATTGCTGACAGAAACCCCGTCATTATTTTCTTCAAAACTTTTGGCAGCTGTAATTAATTCCTTCAAATTTTCGATTCTGTTTCTTGCTTCAAAAGAATTTTCGTTCATTAATTTATCAACATAACCTGTTTCCGCCTGTATATACTTGATTACCTCGGAAACGCTATTTCCTCCGGCAAATTCCCTCAACCTGCCTAAAAGACTGCAAAACTTTTCAACCCTATTTTTAACAGCGCCTGCAAAGGCTTTCGATTGTACCATCTCTCTCATGCCCTGGAACCGGGTGAGCTTTCTTTCACCGGCAAAATTATTTATCTTGTTCAAAGTGACCTTCCCGATACCATGGTTATTCGTATTAAAAATCCTGTTAAGGCCTACCGAATCGTCAGGATTAACAATAACGCGGCAATAAGCAATAACATCCTTAATTTCTTTCCGATCATAAAACTTAAGTCCGCCGATAACTTGATAAGGAATGCCTGATTTTCTTAAAGACTCTTCAATGACCCGTGATTGAGCATTTGTTCTGTAAAACACCGCGATATCGCTAAAGTTCGCTTTCCCCTTTCTTTGAAATTCCAGAGTCGTTCGGCTGATATAATCCCCCTCTTCTATTTCATTAAAAGCCCGGTAGTACGTGATCTTCTCTCCTGCACCATTATTCGTAAAGAGAATTTTCCCTTTTCTCTTCCTGTTTTTGCTTATTACATAGTTGGATGCTTCTAAAATAATTTTTGTGGATCTATAGTTTTCTTCCAGTTTAATAATTTTTGTATTTTTAAAATTTTTTTCAAAGCTCAGGATATTTTCAATATCGGCTCCCCGCCACCGGTAAATTGACTGGTCTTCATCCCCCACCACACAGATATTCTGGTATTTTTTGGCCAGGAGGGAAATAAACAAGTACTGCAAATAATTAGTATCCTGATATTCATCGACTAAAATATATTGAAAACGATCTTGATAATCCTCCAGCACATCAGGTTCAGACTTGAACAGTTTTACGGTTTTCAACAAGAGGTCGTCAAAATCCAGAGCGTTGTTTGCCTTCAATTTTTTCTGATAAAGAGGGAAAATTTTCCGAATTACATCATCATAGTCACTGGTTTCATCAATGGAATTATTATTGTCAGGTTCTATTTTCTCATTTTTTATCAGGCTGATTTTGTTGGCAATCCCCATTGGGGAATACTTTTCATCGCTTAAACCGGTTTCTCCAAGGCATTCTTTGATCAAGGCATTCTGGTCAATAGAATCATAAATAATAAAATCCTTTGAATAACCTAACCGGTCAATTTCCGTTCTTAAAATACGCACGCATGCGGAATGGAAAGTGGAAACCCAGGCATCAAGACTCTTATTACCAAGCAGGGATTCCATCCGCTGTTTCATTTCAGAAGAGGCTTTGTTGGTAAAGGTTAGGGCAAGGATGTTATGAGGGCTGACTTCACCTTCATTAATCAACCTGGCAACCCGGTAGGTGATCACCCTAGTTTTTCCGGAACCTGCTCCGGCAATAACCAAAAGCGGACCATTTTTATGCATTACAGCTTTTTGCTGTACCGGATTTAAATTTTCAAGCATGATAAAATAAGAAAAGCATTTAGCAGTCAGTTATCAGCCTTCAGTCTCTTTCTTTCCTATCTTAAAATATAATAGGAGCCGGGATAAAAGTTACCACAAAAATAGCAATTGAGATCAATCCTACTTTTTTATCTTGGCTGGTCAACGGGATTGATTCGTCTATTAACGGGGGGTGTCGAAACCCAAACACAGCTACAATAGCTGCCCAAATAAACCACCCTGGCCAGCTGAAATAACCTAACGGTATTAAAATAATAAAGGTGATTTTAGAAATAATTTGATAGTTTTTTTCAAACAGGGCATAAATAATATGCCCACCGTCCAATTGTCCGATAGGAAGCAGGTTTAAGGCCGTAATAAATAAACCAAACCAGCCAGCCATAGCAATAGGGTGCAAAACAATGTGCGCATTCTCCGGTGAAACGCCCAATACCATTTTTGTTAGAAAAGAAAGTGCTATTGAAGAACCATATGAGAATCCATGTAGAAAATTGGGTTCTCCTATCTTAGATAATGTCAAACCTATGATGAGAGCGGGGATGCAAACCACAAACCCTGCGATGGGGCCGGCAGCGCCTATCTCCAGTAAAACACGACGGTTTGGAATAGGAGATCTCATTTTAATAAATGCTCCAAAGGTTCCGGCAATAAACGGGGGAGGTGCGGGTATGAAATAAGGCAGCGTGGCAGACACACCCCATTTCCGGGTCATTAGATAATGTCCCATTTCATGGGCGCCTAAAATTAAAATAAGGGTTACGCCAAAGGCCAGGCCACCAGCCCAAAAAGTAGTGATCAGGGTGGCTATAAGTAAAAAGAAATGGAGCAGCAATTGACGGCGAGGTATATGGCTAAACATTTAGGGTAAATTTAAGAGTGGTAAAACTTAAGTTATAAAAATTTAAATTAAGAAGGCTAAGTAGAAACTTTGTCAATTAGTGCATTGATTTTATTAAGTAATTTTGGATTTAAAAAAAATATAATTGCTATACACGACTTATGATAACTAGAATAAGCTCTTTAAAGCAAGAGAAAAAACAGATAACTTTTCACCTTTTTGCTGCCAGAGTAATTTTTAAATAGAAGTTCCAGTCTGTTCTTGATTTTATCAATATCTCTGCTATTTTATCATTAGCTTATTTCATTTCTTTTAAAAAATTGGTCGTCCAATCCGGTAATTTATGAATGATAACGAGCATGTGGCCCGTGCGACAGGTGCTGTAGGGGGGGCAACTTTTATCAGCCGAATCCTTGGATTTGTACGGGATATGATCATTGCCAACCTCTTTGGAACGAAAATGGCGGCTGATGCTTTTTTTGTTGCCTTTAGAATTCCCAATCTCCTCCGTAGACTTTTAGGTGAAGGATCCTTAGGCGCGGCTGTTGTCCCAGTCTTTACTGAATACCTGACTACAAAAGGCAAAGATGAGGCATGGAAGTTAGCAAATATTTTATTAAACACTTTTTTGTTAATTTTGTTTGTTACGATAATTTTAGGAATAATTTTATCTCCGGCCATCGTACGAGTTATTGCGCCCGGATTTCATGCTTCTGCTGAAAAGTTTAACCTGACAGTCAAACTTACCCAACTCATGTTCCCTTATCTCTTGTTTGTAGGGATGGCGGCGTTAACAATGGGGATGCTGAATTCTCTCCGTGTTTTTTTTATTCCAGCAATTGGCCCTGTTTTTTTGAATATCAGCATGATTCTTGCCGCTATCTTCTTAGCTCCTCGCTTGGAACAACCCATTTTAGCCCTTACCGCTGGAGTTATCGCCGGAGGGTTACTGCAATTTTTTATCCAGGTACCCACGTTAATTAAAAAAGGGCTTCAATATAAGGCTACACTAAATTTTCATCACCCCGGACTTATAAAGATCGGAAAACTCATGCTTCCATCGCTTGTGGGATTGGCTGTTATGGAGATTAATATCTTTGTCGATACGCTGCTCGCATCGCTTCTGCCTGAAGGTTCTGTATCTTATCTTTATTACGGCAACCGATTGGTCCAGTTTCCCCAGGGAATTTTTGCTGTAGCCTTGGGCGTGGCCATACTCCCGACCCTTTCACAGCAGGCAGCCCAAAATCAGATGGACAAGTTAAAAGATACCTTATCCTTTGGCATAAGGTTAGTGCTTTTCATAGCCATTCCGGCAACAGTTGGTTTAATTATTTTAAAAGAATCCATTATCAATCTGCTTTTTGAGAGAGGAGAGTTTTCGCATCAATCCACTGTGGCTACAGCCCATGCTCTTTTTTATTATGCTGTAGGGTTGTGCGCTTTTTCAGGCGTTAAAGTAATTGTTCCTGCTTTCTATTCATTAAAAGACACCGTCACACCGGTTAAGGTAGCCGTCTATGCCATGATTACTAATATTCTCCTTAACCTCTTATTAATGGGTCCACTGCAACATGGTGGGTTAGCTCTGGCTACCTCTTTATCCTCTTTATTAAACGTTATGCTGCTGATTTTTATCCTTCGAAAAAAGATTGGTGGCATCAAGGGGAGAACAATACTCGTCTCCACAATCAAATTAGCCGTTACATCAATAATGATGGGTTTTATAATTTACTGGATTAATGCTGAATTTTATGACACGGGAGCGAATATTTTATTAAAGGCCGGAGTGCTTTTTGGAAACATTGTATTAGGAATGATTTTTTATTTTATCGTATCTTTTTTCTTAAAAGTAGAAGAAATGAAGTTTTTAATAAATCTTGTTAGAAATAGTTGCAATTCAAAGTCTCTCTCTTTATGATGGCTGAAAATGTTTTGTGAGCACATTCCCCATAGTTTGCTGCTGAGATTGCAAGTGAACTTAAAATAAAATTAAATTGAAATAATTTTCATCAAAGGAGAGAACATGTCGAAGGCAAAGGAAGGCGATAAAGTAAAGGTGCATTATAAAGGTTCTTTTAAGGATGGGAAAGTTTTTGACTCATCGGAAGGAAAGGACCCTCTTGAGTTCACTATTGGGCAGAAAATGGTTGTTCCGGGGTTTGAAAACGCAGTGGTTGGAATGGCTTCAGGAGAGAAAAAAAAAATCTCTATTCAGCCGAAAGAGGCTTATGGTGAATACAAGGAAGATCTTGTTGCGACTGTTGACAGGTCGGAAATACCAGACGATATAAAGCCGGAATTGGGTATGATGCTTAAAGTTAAGCCAGAACCGGGAAGACCAACTGCTGTTACTGTAAAAGAACTTAATGAAAAAACCTTAACCCTTGACGGCAACCATCCGTTTGCCGGAAAAGAACTTACCTTTGAGCTTAATCTAGTATCCATAGGTTAAAATAGCTTCAGCATTGTTTCTGCCTGCTTTTATGTCTTTCCTTCCGATGCGCGTAAAAGCATTTCAATTTCAGAGCGGCTGCCCATTTGATTGTTAGCCATCCATGGCCTCAACCCTTCGGGCGGCTTTCCTTCGGAGATTGCTCATTTCGCTTTTCTTTGCCTAACCGTGGTTGCGGCCCTGCCGCGCTGCGATAAATAATTATCTGTTTTATCTTATTAAATAATATGGTTCTTTAATGGATTCACCTTTGCATAGGGGGCATTTCCCGGGTTTACTTATTCTTTCCCTCTTTTTGAAGATAAAGCTGCATTTCTTGCAAGTGGCAGGGTCAACGACCATCTTAAGATTATCCCTTAATATTGATTTCTTAATATGTTCGAGGTGCGCGGAAACTTCTTTCTCAGAAATCCGGACATAGCCGGATATTTCCTTCACGGTCAGAGTCTGTTCCTTGAGAAAGGAAACAATTTCCTTTCTTGCGGTCTCATGCCTTTCCGGGGGAATAAACGGTTTTTTCGGTTTCTGATTCATCCATCATCTATATTCGTTCTCTTTGTGACTTCAGAGTTTTCTGTAACACAAAACTGATCGGAGCGATAGCTCCATTTGGTTGCGGCCCCTGACCACGCTGCTGTTAAATAGAAGCCATTGAAAGATCACAAAAAATCTGATAGCTGAATGCTGTTTCCTTTACTTCTTTTCCTCAAGCCAAACTCTCCATTCATTAATCAATCTTTTATCAAAACCTTTTGATTCAGCTAAATTAAAGAGTTTTAATGCTTCTTCAAAATTTTTCAAAAGCGCAATGGAGCTAGCTAAATTATATATGATTTTCGGGTCATTTTTATTAAGTTGATGAGCAATCGAGAAATATTTATTTGCATTCAGATTATCCTGCTTATTAAAGTATGCCGTCCCCAATTCATTAAAAAAATAGGCGCTTTTATTTTTTTTATCTTCCACGTAAGGGTTTAGAAGGTCTATAACCTGTTGATGTTTTTGTTGAGCATTTAAATTTTCCGCTTTCCATGACAGGGCATTATAATCCACATCTGAATTATCAGCATACACATTTTGAGGTACCCCGGCTATTATAAAAAATAATCCCGTTACAAGTATGACGGTAGATATAGTATTAAATTTCCATTGCATAGATTTTTATTCTTAGTTGTTAGCAGTTCTCGACAACTGATTTTGTTCCCTTAATTTGCATCTTCTTTACCAGCGCTTCTTTTTCTGTTCTGCTTAACCCTTTTATTTTGTTCTCTCTCCTGGTTGCTTCTGACCGGGAGCACAGGGATTCCTGATAGACCAAGTTCACCGGGCATCGGGTTCGGGTATATCGTGCGCCGAGCAGACCACTGTTGTTATGTTCATCAATGCGCCGCTCAACATCATTGGTGATACCGGTGTAAAAACTTTGATCGGAACATCTGACAATGTAAACATACCAGTTACTCATAGTTTCTCAAGACGCGAACCACGCATTACGCTTCTCGTACTTTAACGATTTAAAGACTATAGCTAAGTTTAAATAATCAACAATAATTGTCAATTATAAACTGTCTATTACCCAAATCCAAAAAATTTTTAGTTTTGACAGTGTTTTAATTTTATGTTAGAAATTGGACACACATTTGCGGAGAGGAATTAGTGGAATTTAAAATTGCACGTGAAGAATTTTTAAAAGGGCTTCAGAAAGTACAGGGCATTGTAGACACTAAAGGCGTAATGCCTATCCTGTCTAATATCTTAATTAAAACCCAACCAAGCGGCATTGATATCTTTGCTACAGATCTTGATATTGGCATTAGGGGGTCTTACGGGGCAAAGATAATCTCAAAGGGCAGCGCTACTGTTAATGGCCGGAAACTTCATGAAATTGTCAGGGAACTTCCTGATGAAGAAATTCACTTAAAGAGCGATAAAGAAAATAACTGGATAAACATAACATGTAAAAAATCGACTTTTAAAATTGCCTGCCTTCCGGCTGAGGAATACCCTGCATTTCCCGCTTACAAAGAGGAAAAAGACCTGTGTATTGAGATTAACCTTTTGAAAGAAATGCTCAGAAAAACTAATTTTTCCATTTCAACGGACGAAACCCGCTATACATTAAACGGTGTTTTGCTTGAGTCTGAAGGGAAAGACATTTCCATGGTAGGAACCGATGGACATCGCTTGGCTTGTATTAAAAAATCAAATGGGTTTGATAAAAAGGATAAGGTAGAAATAATTATTCCAAAAAAAGCGCAGGCGGAATTGTTAAAAATATTAGAGGCCGGCGATTCTGATCAAGGTAACGGAAAAAAGACCATCAACATTTCTGTTGAAAAAAACCATGCGGCATTTAAAGTGGATAAAATGATTTTAGTAACCCGGCTGATCGATGGTCGTTTCCCTAATTACCGCCAGGTAATTCCGGAGGATAATAACAACAATGTTGTTATTGATTCTGAACTTTTTCTTCATGCCCTGAGGCGAGTCGCGATTTTGGCGGATGAGAAATCCAGGATGGTAAAGTTTGGGGTGCAAAAAAACCTAATGACACTTGTTTCGGATAATTCAGAACTCGGAGAAGCCAGAGAAGAGATTGATGTTGAGTATAAAGGAAATGACATAACTATCGGCCTTAATGCCAAGTATGTCATGGATATTTTAAATGTCATTAACGTAGAAAAGATCGTCTTTAAATTAAAAGACGCTGATAGTTCATGCCTGATAACTCCCACCGATAATGAAAATTACAGATGTATCGTAATGCCAATGAGAATATGACATATTTGCGGCGTTTCCGAAAAAAGCGTCTCCACAAAAAAAGATAACCGTTATTCTTCTTTATTTTCTCATCCTTCAAGCTTCTGTTTTCCTGTCTCAAACACAAATCGACAAAACAAGAACCCGTTACAGCAAAATTGAAGATATGAAGTATCTTCCATCCGGACAATTTTTAAAGGGAGCTGCTTTAGCATACGATGAACTTTTGCCGATTATTTATGGATCAAAGCAATAGTTTATTTTGGTGAGCATTTCAAGACCGATAAATCTTGCCGATGGTTTTATCATCTTCTGGATGTTGTTTCAACGCTGGATCCTTACTTTGAATCTGCTTATGAAATTGGAGGCGTGACCCTTGCCTATTGAGAAAAAGATGAAAACCTGAGCATTAAACTTCTTAAAAAAGGAATGACCAATGTTCCTAAAACTCATGAACGTGATTGGAGAATTCTTTTTTTCTTGGCTATAATTACATGGATAATAAAAAAGATTTTGCCACTGCCACGTATTACCTGGAAGAAGCCATCAAATAACCGGGATACCCGCGATATCTTCCGTTTCTGGTTGCTCGCCTTCATTCCAATACCAAAGATCCTGAAATTGCCATTAAATTCTTAAAGGAGATTTATCGTTCAACAAAAAATGAAGAAGCAAAGAAATATATAATAAAAAGAATCAATGAAATAGTAGTGGAGAGAGATATTCTCATTCTCGAAGATATGCGGAATCAATATCACAAAAAAATCGGTTCATACCCATCGAATATTGGAGAGTTAATTTCAGCGGGATTCTTAAAAGAAATACCCCGAGAACCATTCGGAAAAAAATATTTTATCAAAGAAGATCATTCCATTCACAGTTCTGTTGTTAAAAAAAGAATGGAATTATTTATTGATTAAAATCATAAAAGGGCAAGGAATATCTATCACTGCCAATAAACGGTGAACTTTTTAATCGCCTGTCGGAACAATGCTAAATTCGCGCACACAATCCATTTTATTCAAAGTTTCGGCCAGTTTCTGAAACTTATCTGTTTTTTTCGACCAGATAGTCATCTGGTATTGAAAGGATTTCCCTTTCCCCTCAAGATGATAGCTAAAATTGCTACAGGTAACATTGTGATTATTTATTACTTCATATAATTCTTATGCTGATATGGATTCATTACGCAAAAAGCGTATTGAGAGCCTTCCAAAGTAAAGAGATGGAATCAAATCCTCAATCCATCGAAACAAAGACAGTATTCCTAATGTCATCAAAAAAGCTACTGCGGCCGGGAAGTAAAAACCTATTCCAATAATGATACCGATTGAAGCTGTCATCCAAGTAGAAGCGGCAGTCGTCAAACCGCGTATAGCTAAATTTTCTTTTATTATCGCGCCGGCGCCAAGAAAACCAATACCTGCCATAATGCCCTGCGCCATACGCGTCAGATCAATCCTTATTGTCTCCATGTGCTCATCAGTCACAAACTCCCATTGATTCACAGAAAATAACATCAAAAGGGTAGAAGAGACAAGTGTGTGTTCGAAAGCCGGCCGGACGCCCATGGTAGGAACGCTCAAGGCCAATAAGCCACCCGGCAAATAGAGCAAAAATCAGTCGAAGAATCGTTTCTAAATATTCGGTTCCCATGAAGATACAAGTTCCCTAAATTACCTATTGATGCTGAGGCACATTAATTACACCGGAAATGTAGATATCTACTAGTTATATCAGGATGGGCTAACGATTTCGAGGCTTTACACTATGAGTTGTGGATTCGTCAGCATTTCTGGCACATCGAAAACCAATGTTTGGAAGTTTCGTGTCTGGAGATAAAGGATGGCGAAATGTGGTTCGTGCATTTTCAAGGATATTTTTCCATGAGCCCCCGCGAAGAACTCTATATTGTTTTTGAAACCGAACATCAAGGTCCAAATTGTTTTTATAAGGCAAATACAGGCTGTCGGTCCATTCCCAAACATTTCCCGCCATGTCAAAAACTCCAAAAACACTTGCCCCCTGTGGAAAACTTCCTACCGGAACAAGACCGGCAGGGTTCTCCGCATTTGATTGAGATTCTTCATTTTCAAGGATACTTGCCGCGTTTTTTCTTGAAGAATCGCCCCATGGCCATTTTACTGGCTGTGTACCCCGGGCGGCTTTTTCCCATTCAGTCTCTGTTGGAAGTCGTTTCCCTGCCCATTTACAGTATTTTTTTGCTTCTTGCCATGTAATGCCAGTAACAGGACAAAGATCGCACTCTGAGGCAGGATAGCTTTCATACTGATTGTCAAATAGTTTGTACTGAGCATTTGTTATTTCGTATATATCAATAAAAAACGCCGGTACAAATACCCTTGCGGCAGGTCTTTCATTTTTTTCCCCGAGGTTATCACCCATAGTAAAATTACCGCCTTGCAAGTAAGCCATATCAGAACCATCTTTTTTATTAAAATAAGTTGGCAATATAGCTGGTAATCCGGGAATAATTTTTTTAACTTTTTTCTTTCTTGGTTCAGGTTCCTTGATGATTTCTTCTTTTGATGGTTTCTTTATTATTACTTTAGGGGGTTTTTTGCGCTTTTTTGTCGGAACTATTTTGGCGCAGGAGATTGGAAAAACTAATATCATTATTAAAGCAAAATATTTAATATATTTTTTATTCATGAAGACTTCTCTAAACAAGAGTACAATCTATAATAGTTAATACCATCAAAAGAACACTTATTTGTCCGTTAACGTTAAAAAATGCCACATTAATCTTTGATAAGTCATTGGGCCTTACAATTGAATGTTCATACAATAAAAGAGCAGAAACAATAATTATACCCGATAAATACACCCAGCCAAGCTGTTTTGTAAGTAATAACAGCATCAGAAAAGTAACCATAATCAAATGAAATAAAGATGACAATTTTAATGCTTTTTCTACCCCAAATTTTTCAGGAATGGATAAAAGACCGGCTTGTTTATCAAACTCAATATCCTGGCACGCGTAAATAATATCAAAACCAGCCAACCAGAATATTACTGCCGCACCTAATATTAGAGGCGTTATTGTTATGTCTTCCCTGACGGCAACCCACGCGCCAATAGGGGCAAGGCTTAATGCCAACCCCAAATAAAAATGGGAATACACAGTAAAACGCTTTGTCCATGAATAAAAGAACACAATGCTTAAAGCAACGGGTGATAGAAAAAAGGCAAGGCTGTTTAATTGATAAGCGGAAAAAACAAAAAGAGCTATAGAGCCTAATAAAAAAAACAGATAACTCTGACGGTTGATTTTTTTGGAAGGCAGAGCACGGTTTTTTGTTCTGGGATTCAACGCGTCATATTTTGCGTCTACAATCCTGTTACAAGCCATGGCAGCGCTTCTTGCACCAACCATTGCCAGTAAAACCCAGATAATTTTATTCATTGAAGGGAGACCTTCTGAAGCAATGAACGCGCTCATTAAAGCAAATGGAAGCGCAAAAACAGTATGACTGAATTTTATATCTTCAAAGAGAATTTTAATTTTAGAAAACATGGGATGTGTTAAAAGTTCGTCTTAAAATATTTTAGCGGCTTTGGCTGCTCGACGAATTAATATATAACATAACGCAACGAAGCTGCAATAAAAGGATTTGCCTTTGAAATAAACTGAGGGGGAAGAGTGGCCAACGAAAACCCCGGGAGAGGTGAAACGCTAATAGCCAGGGGTATAAACCCCTGGGACAAAGGTTAAAAACAAATCATAGTCCTTAAAGGGCAAAGCAAATAGCTAACATCTAATCTAAAACCTATATTTTTCTTTTGCAGTCAAAAGGAGACCTGACCTTTTTTTTGGTGTCGTTTCTCGATTCCAAGTTGAAAATAATTTTTCGTGTCTTTCGTGATTTTCGTGGTTTGAAGGAACCACTGCGTTTGAAGCTCCCTTCAGCAAAGCTGAGCTTATCTCTGCAAGACCACAGGGAATGAGCTCACTAAACACTCTGAAGATAATCTTTTATGGAAGTTTCGAGTACCTCAATGTTGATATAGGTGTTTTTACACGGTCCTTCCGGGCGCTTATTGGGAATGGCAAGGACGGGAATTTTCGGAGCAACATCCTGTAAACCGATAACCAGGTCTCTTTCACAGGCTACGGCGATAATGGCCTGCGGCTTCATTTCTTTAATTTTCAGTCGAGCCGCGCTTCCCCCGGCTACGGTAAAAGAAATAAGTTTGTTTTTTTCCACTATCTCTATAATGGTTTTTCTGTTCTCTTTCGAAAGACATCGGGGCAAAAGAACAAGGAGTCTGTTAGGATCAACCTTCCCATATTTGGGACGGCTCTTTGATTTTGCATGAACAATAATATTGCTGACTTTGATTAAAGAATTCCCCATCCGATCACGGGAAACACCAAACCTTTTACCTAATCGAACGGCAACGGGAACCAGGTAGGAAAAAAAGAAATTTTCTTTGATGCAGGAAAGCAGATAGCCTTTTTCCGTAAGAGCTGTAATCGCAACACTTCCCAACATTAGAAAGATCAGGATTGCAAAAACAACAACCCCAATGCCGATTATTATTGTTAAAACCGGGGCGAACTGTTCCAAGCGGGGAATGATCATGTACCAGATAAATATAAGCCCTGTTACTATCAGGGCTGTACCAACGGAGGCGTATTTCAAAAAAGTAGATTTGCTTTCTTCTATCTCGCCTTTTTGCTCTTCAGTTTCTCCGCTCCAATCTGCCCACTCATCTCCCAATTTTCTGTCTTGTGCTGGTGCCACTTGATTTTTTACTTGGCTCATAATTTAAAATAGGCGCTCAGGTGTCAGCTCTCAGCAGTCATTTTTTAAATTTGCTAATCGCTGATAACTAACTGCTGAAAGCTTAAACATTATTATACCCTGTAGAACAGTTCATTTTCCATGTTTTTATAATCGGGTAAACCTGAAAACAACTCCCTCCACATATCCTGATCTTCCATACAGAAGTACAGGTTTAGGTTTTTATCATATTTTCTTAACCAGCCAATTATAAGCTCGTACATTTTTTTTCTCTGAGGACGAAAGTATCTTGCCTTGCCGTCTTCACAGGGAAGGAGCTCTCCAGTCATTAATTTGTTTGTTGGGAATCTTGTTTTTACGATTGGTTTCATGGACGGGCGATAACGCAGTCCGCCAAGGCTGATCCACGGAATGTTTTCAGGAGAAATATGATGAAACAGCTTTTTGATTAATGCTTTGTAATCCTTTTCCCATCCTTTATATAAAACTATCGGATCAAAATGAAAGGCTGTTTTAAATCCTTGTTGTTGGCATTGCGACGCAGCCTCTAATCTTTCTTTTAATGATGCTGAATAAAATTCTTCTTCATTTATGATGCTTTGCGGATTGAGCGACCAGGCAATAATTGTATTATTAATTCCGCGATATTTTAAAAGGTTCTCGATGCGATTGGTTTTAGTTTTTAACTCAAGAAAGAGATTTTTTTTTTCTTCAAAAAACGGGATAAGTATTTCTGAAAATCCTGTTATATGATCCAACGCAAGGCTGTCTGTTAATTCCCCTGTCCCTATTCTAATAAGAGCATTCTTGTTTTCCCGATAAATTTTTTCAACCTGCTTTAAAGCATCTTTTACATTGACATATATTTTCAGAACCGGGTTGTTTTTAAGATATTCCTGAAGAATACAGTAAGTGCAATCCAGAGGGCAGTTCGTTGTCAGGTTTAAAACATAATAATTACAGCAGATAAACCCTTTAGTCCCGGGACATTTTTTTAGAAAATCTCCTTTGAAACCAGATAAAACAAGGACTTTTTTCCCTTCTAGAAAAGGATCTACGTGTTTTTCAACAAGATCATTATAAATGGGGCTTGGAGCATTGAAGGTTTCAGCAGGGATACCTGGAAACCGGCCGAGTATAACTTTCGTCAGTCTTTTATTTCTTACTTCCTTGTCTATATAAATTTTTTTTATAATCAGATCTTGCATCAAGGAGCTCTAAAGTCTTTAATTTTCGGTAGAATCATGCTATATTCAATAATTTCAATATGTTATACGATTATTTGCTTGTTTGTTCAATAAATGTTTCACGTGAAACATTTATTTTTTAACTCCACAAAATTAAGAGCAGCCCATCCGATGATCCAGCAATAAGGCGCAAAAATGTGCAATTGTCCTTTTTTGACAATAAACAGAAGCAACTTCAAGGAGAAGTATCCTACTGCAAATGCTAAAACAGTGCCCATAATCGTTGCTGGAAAGAAAATCATCGGATCAGATAAATCTTTCAAAACAAGCATCTCGGCCCCAAAAATGGCCGAGATTGATAGCAGAAAAGAGTAGCGTGCTGCCATTTCACGGTTTAGTCCCAAAAATATTCCTCTACAGCAATGGTTGCGCCGGATTTTGATATTCCGGGCATAACAGCAAGTCCCTAACTATTCCAATCAACAAAGCCTTTTTCATTGGGATATCAGTAGTTCCGTCTTTTTTGATCCGATGCGTGCTCACAGCAGCAGCCCGGTAATTAGCAGCATGGCACCAATAATTGCAGATGAAAATATTTTGTCTGCTCCTTTACTCAACAGAAGCCCGATAATTGCGGTAGGAATCGACCCTATAACGATCATCTGAGCAATTTTTTTCGGCATTTACATAGATATTGGCAAAAGAGACCTCTTTTTTTGATAATGATTTGAAAAAGTGAAAAAGAGAGACGGTAATAGAGCGAATTTCCTTCTAAAAAAAATGACAACTGCCGCTAACGTTCCTATGTGAGCGCTGGAGTGGAAGCCCCTTTTGATTTCTGTCATCCCTGGACTCAACCCTTTGGGCAGCTCATGCCTCGTTATCCAATTTGGTTTTCCTTACCAAATTGTGGTTGCGCAGCCTTTCCGTTTTATGAGATTATAAGCTTTAGCAAATTTTTTATATTCAAACATAGCAAACCTGATAAGTCAAATGAATTGCAAGTGCTTTGCTCTACCAAGGAACCCTTTTCAATCAAATAACATCCATAATATCATAGTATTAATTCAGGATTAGTTGCTTTAATCATCGAATGTTTCACGTGAAACATCATTATAGAAATATCTATGCTTCTTTTATCTGCATTGTAAGAAATTAAGTTCTCAAAAAAATTGCAAAAAAATCTCTTGCAATAGCAAAATTTTTAGTATAATTTCATAGGAACGACCGGCGGAGTTGGAACAACCATTCGGCGTGAAAAGCCGGATTGGAAGGATTCCGAAGGAAAGCCACCCAGAGTGTTGAGTCCAGGGATGACAGAAATCAAAGGGAGCTTCCGCTGCGGCTAGTAACAAAAAATCTTTCTGAAATGAGACCCCCGTGAGGTATCCCACTGTGGAAAGAAGCTTTTGTAGTGTAAAAGTATAAAGATCATGGGAAAGATAATTTGTATAGCTAACCAAAAAGGGGGCGTTGGGAAAACCACCACCGCCGTCAATCTTGCCGCTTCTCTTTCTATAGCAGATTTAAAGATATTGCTTGTTGATTCTGATCCACAGGGAAATGCCACCAGTGGAATGGGAATTTCAATCAATGGAAGCCCTACAATTTACAGCTCTTTAGTCGGCGATGAACCCCTTAGTAATATCATTATGGATACGGAACTGGACAATCTTTTTATCTGCCCGTCAAATATGGACTTAAGCGGGGCTGAAATTGAGCTGGTTGGAATGGAAAAAAGAGAATTCAGGCTAAAAAATTCCATTTCCTTTGTGAAGAATAATTATGATTTCATTATAATTGATTGTCCGCCTTCATTAGGTTTACTAACTTTAAATTCCCTGGTTGCGGCTGATTCTATAATCATTCCACTTCAAAGCGAATATTATGCGCTCGAAGGACTGGGGCACCTTTTAAAAACCGTTCAATTGGTGAAAAACAGTTTGAATCGTAATTTGTCTATAGAAGGGATTCTTTTGACTATGTTTGATTCCCGAACCGCTCTTTCATCAGATATATATGATGAAGCGAAAAAGCATTTTTGTAATATTTTGTTAAAGACTGTCATCCCTCGCAATGTCCGGCTCAGTGAAGCCCCAAGCTATGGTAAACCGATAATTTTTTATGACAATACCTCAAAAGGCGCTCATGCCTATTTAGATCTGGCAAAGGAAATTATTTTCAATGCAAAGAAAAGCTTTAGGGAGAGGGCTGGAAGCGCTCATTCCCAAAACGAAAAATTTAACTGATTCTTCAGGGATCATGCAGGTTCCTATCGAAGACATTTTTCCGGGAAAAATGCAGCCCCGGAAAGACTTCGATGAAAAAAGCCTGAAAGATCTGGCTTCATCAATAAAAGAAAAGGGCATTTTACAACCTCCAATTGTGCAGAGCAAAAATGACGGATATGAGCTGATAGCCGGGGAAAGGCGATGGAGAGCAGCGCAAATAGCCGGACTCAGTAAAATCCCTGTAATAATTAAAGATCTATCGGGTTCAGAAGCTCTGGAAGTAGCTTTAATAGAAAATATTCAGAGAAAAGATCTGAATCCCATAGAGGAGGCCTCGGTATATAAAAGATTAATTGATGATTTTAATCTCACCCAGGAAACTCTTTCGAAAAGGGTTGGAAAAGACCGCTCATCTTTAGCCAACTACCTCCGTTTATTAAAGCTTCCTCGACTTATTAAGCAGGATTTAGTTAATGGTGCTCTTTCGATGGGACATGCAAGGGCTTTGCTGGCTCTATTCTTGCCCGGGAAACTCTTTGAGGTCAGAGATTCTGTGGTTAAAAAGGGGCTGTCTGTCCGTGCAACTGAAGCTTTAATAAAAAGAATGAATAATCCCCAAAAGAAACCTGACAAAAAATCAAAAAATGTTTTTATCGTGGATTTAGAAAATAAACTTCAGAAATCTTTTGGAACTCGTGTTAAAATAAAAACATCTAATAAAGGCGGAAAAATTGAAATTTCTTTTTTTTCCAATAATGACCTTAATAGAATTATAAAAATAATAAGCTAAATAACCCTGCTTGGGAGAGTAGATTATGGGGAAAAGTGAGTTTGAAGGAAAAGAAGTAAAGGCTTTTTTAGGAGAAGGCACAAAATTTAAGGGAGTATTAAAATTTGACGGCACTGTCAGGTTAGATGGATTTCTCGAAGGTGAAATTATTACGAATGATACTTTGATCATCGGTGAGAAGGCGCACATTCTCGCAGAATTATCCACCGGCACTATAATAATCCTGGGAAAAATTGAAGGGAATATCTCTGCGTCAAAAAAAATAGAAATCAGAGCAAAAAGTCAACTTATTGGAAATATAAAAACCCCTGTTCTTTTTATTGAGGAAGGCGCGTCTTTCGAAGGCCAGTGCGAGATGTTGGGCAAAGAAAATAAAAAAGTTATGAGTATTGCAAGTAAAGAACTTCCTGAACCTGAAGAAGATAACTTTCCCGAAGAAACTGTTACTGCCTGACATTATCTTAAAGGTTTCAGATTATTACACAAGACAAATGCATATTCTGAATAATTTTTTTTAATATCTATTTTCCTTGCAAAATATAAGTCTTGATGCATTTATAGCAAATAGACTAATCTCGCCTGCGTTCCAATCTATTCCCATGGTTTCGTTTTTTTGGAATTTAACAAAAAGCTTGTTCAGCGTTTTTTTAAATGTCCTTCCTATTCTTATCGTTGTTACTTTCTTTCAACTATTTGTAATCAAACAGCCCTTCCCTAACTTGACCGCGACTATTTCGGGATTGTTTTTTCTACTAGCAGGGCTATTTCTTTTTATCCAGGGTTTGGAAATTGGCTTGTTTCCTCTCGGTGAAAAAATGGCTTTCCAATTTTCTGCTAAAGGAAATCTATGGGGGATTCTTATTTTTGGGTTTGCCATTGGATTTTCTACTACCATAGCTGAACCGGCATTAATCGCTATTGCAGCGAAAGCCGGAGAAATAGCAGCTCACGGAAGCGCCATTCCTAATTCTAAAGAATCAATTGAAAGTTTTACATTTGGGCTCCGAATAACTGTGGCTTTATCAGTGGGAATAGCTATTTCCGTTGGAGTTCTCCGTATAATCAAGGGCTGGCCGATTCACTGGTTTATTATTATCGGATATTTTTTCATTACCGTGATTACCGCTTACGCGCCAAAAGAAATTATTGGAATAGCTTATGACTCAGGCGGCATCACAACATCAACTATCACCGTGCCTTTAGTAGCAACCTTGGGCGTTGGATTGGCTGCCAGCATAAGAGGAAGAAGTCCGATAGCCGATGGGTTTGGACTGATTGCCCTTGCAAGCTTAACGCCCATACTTTTTGTAATGGTATACGGGATGATTATTTATTAGCCACATCATAATGCAGCGTAGACGCAACCACAATTCGGTAAGGAAAGCCACCCGAAGGGTTGAGGCCATGGATGGCAGAGCTAAGCTCAGCTTTACCGATAATCAAAAATGATTTGCTGAGCTAAACTTTGTCACTAAGACACAAAGAGAATGATGACAAAGGCGTTGATGAAATACTGTTTTTTCTTGATCCTTGATTCAGAAGTTAGCGGTTAATAAACTAATAGATAGTTAAAAATTTTTTCTGAGAAACAACGATTTTACATAGTAATAATATATAAAAAAATGGACCTAATTTATCATTCATCAAATGTAGTACTTAGTACAATAAAGGATATTTTACCGATTTTCGGTGTTGTTATTTTTTTTCAATTGCTGGTTATAAAGAAAAAAATTGAAAACCTGGGCAGGTTAATATATGGGTTTGTGCTGGTGATCATTGGTTTAGCTGTTTTTTTAGTCGGACTGGAAGAAGGGTTATTTCCTCTTGGAGAATCTATGTCTAAACAATTAACAAACTTTCATTTTTTAGCAAAAGGAAATGCGCTACTTATAGAACATATTGAAAAAAAAGGAATTATATATCCTTCTTTGTATTATTGGACATATATCTTTGCTTTTTTTATAGGCTTTTCTACCACGATAGCGGAGCCCGCCCTAATCGCAGTAGCGTTAAAAGCGAAAGAAGTCTCGACTGGAGCTATCTCATCCTGGGGGCTGCGCATTACTGTGGCTTTCGGGGTAGCAATCGGAATTTCTCTCGGCTGTTACAGAATAATTATTGGAGCTCCTCTTCACTGGTATATTGTTTTTGGATATATTTTAGTCATTTGCCAGACATTCTATGCCCCAAAGATGATTATTCCTTTAGCTTATGATTCAGGAGGGGTCACTACGTCCACTGTTACTGTTCCATTAGTTACCGCATTAGGAATAGGACTGGCATCCAATATACCGGGACGATCTGTTCTTATAGATGCTTTTGGTCTTATAGCATTTGCCTCTTTATTCCCTATTATTACGGTACTTTTCTTTGGAACAGTGGCGGAATGGCTGGCAAAAAGGAGGAAAAGAGAAAAGGCATTATGATTTAGTGAAGTTTTTATATCATTGTAATTTATGCATGACGACATAAATAATTGCGAATATTTAAAAGGCTCTGAATGCTGTCATTTCCTCCAAAGGGAGAAAATCTTGTTTCGACGACAGGAGATATCTTTAAGATTTCTCGCTTTGCTCTAAATGACATGGCAGTGATATTTTTTTTAATGCTTCGCTACATACGCAAATATATTTGACGTTGTACATATGTGGGCAAACATAAAAAAAGTCCATAATTTATTTTATGTTTGGTGTAAAATATTAATGTTTATTTTGGGAGGGGTTTTATGCGATTTAAAGTAATAATAGCAATGGTAGAGGAAGACCACCAGGAAGATGTTATTGCAGCGGCAAAATCTGCTGGTGCTACCGGAGTTACAATCCTTAATGCCAGGGGAGAAGGCTTACATAAACACAAATCTTTTTTTGGGTTACAGATGGAGCAACAGCGGGATGCTCTCCTGTTTATAGTAGAGGATTTTCACGCCAACGAGATCCTGGACGCCATTTATAAAGCAGGTGATTTTCATGAAAAAGGGCATGGCATAGCATTTTCATGGTCGGTCGATCGGGTTGTCGGCACAGAAAGCCAGATGAGGGTTCTAGAAGGAAAAGCTGAAAAAAAGTATATTTAATTTAGCGGAGCGGAGCCGCAACTAAAAAATCCACCCGCCCTTTTTAATCATTCCTTCTTAGGAGTGATTAAAAAGGGTGGATAAAGAACTTTAAAGAAGAAAGATTTTGCAAAGCGAGTATTTATTTTAGGAGGGGAAAAAAATTATGCAACAAGTAAAAGATGTTATGCTGAGAGATACCATTACGGTTCAAGGGCTTACTAAGGTATCAGAAATATTAGAAATTTTTAAAAAGCAAACCGAGCTTCAGACTGTTCTGGTAAAACCACGAAATGATGAAGATGTCTATGGCCTAGTAACATTAAGAGACATCGCACGAAAGGTTATCGCATTAGGCAAAAAATCGAATGAAGTCCATGCCTATGAAATTATGTCTAAACCTGTCTTAACTGTTAACGCAAACATGTCTGTAATGTACGCCGCCCGTTTTCTCACAAACTTTGATATTTCCCGAGCAATAGTTATGGAAAATGATAAATTAGTCGGCATCATTTCCTTAAACCACATCGTTTTAAAATGCAAACTGGATTAAACTCTTAAAAAGATTGGGTCGTTTACATAACTCTCTAAAAAACGCTTTACTAGCTATCTTGACAAAGATACTATAAAAGTGATACAAAAAATCTTTTATAAGAAGGAATCTAAGTGAAACAATATGATATTGATCAATTAAGAAATGTCGGGTTAGTGGCTCACGGGGACGCAGGCAAAACCTCTCTGGCAGAAGCAATGCTCTATACATCCGGAGCCTCAGACAGGCTGGGAAAAGTGGGAGATGTGTCCTGCGTAATGGACTTTGACCCCGATGAAGTCAAGCGCGGCATTACTATTAATGCATCTCTTGCCTTTTGTGAGTGGGATAGTTATAAAATTAATATAGTCGATACACCGGGTTATGTAAATTTTATAGCAGAAACCCAGGGTTCTATGCGCGTTTTAGATACCGCTATCGTAGTAATTTCTGCTAATGAAGGAGTTCAAATCATTACTGAAAAAGTATGGAAATGGGCAGACGAAGAAACCCTTCCCCGTGCTATTTTTATAAATAAAATGGATCATGAGCGGGCCAACTTTGCAAAAGTAGTTGATGATGTTGAGAAAATTTTAAAAAAGAAACCTGTCAAATTCCAGATTCCTCTCGATACCGGCACAAATCTTAAAGGCGTAGTTGATTTAATAAAGATGAAAAGCTACTCATTTGCTAGTGACCAAAGCGGAAAAGTAACAGAAGGAGAAATTCCTTCAGATTTAAAGGATGAGGTGGACCAACATCGTGAAGAACTTATAGAAGCTGCTGCTGAAGCAATTGACGAGTTGACGGAAAAATATCTGGAGGAAGGCAGCCTGACAGATGATGAGATAAAAAAGGGATTGAAAGCAGGTATAAATAATGCTTCTGTTATTCCGGTGCTGTGTGGATCAGCGCTTAATAATCAAGGTGTTTCTTTATTAATGGATACTATTGTTGAGTACTTCCCTTCGCCGGATACCAGGCCGCCAATCAAAGGGAAAGATAATTCACAAAAAGAGGTCGACCGGAAAAATTCTCCCGATGAACCTTTGTCCGCTCTGGTTTTCAAGACTATTGCTGATCCTTATGCAGGTCAATTGACTCTATTTAGAACTTATTCCGGAGTCTTAAAATCAGACAGTGTTGCTCTGAACAGCACAACAAAATCAAAAGAGAAATTGGGCAGTCTTTTTTGCATTCAGGGGAAAAAACAAACTTCGGTACCAGGTATTTCAGCCGGTGATTTTGGTGTCGTAGCGAAACTTAAAAAGACTATGACAGGAGATACTCTTTCAGATGATAAAAAAGTAATCATTTTTGAGCCTATCAAGTTCCCCCGTCCTGTTCTTTCTCTTTCGGTTGTCCCAAAAAAAAAGCAGGATGAAGAAAAACTGAGTTCTTCTTTGCAACGGCTTGCAGTTGAGGATCCTACTCTTCAAGTAAGCCGTGATCCCCAGACAAATGAATTAATTATTTCCGGAATGGGACAACTCCATTTAGAGATTATTGTAACCAGGCTTCAAAGAAAATTTGGGGTTGAGGTAGAAGTCAAAACCCCTAAGGTTCCGTACAAGGAAACAATTCGTGGAAAAACAAAAGTTCAGGGGAAGTACAAAAAACAATCGGGCGGCCGTGGACAATTTGGCGATACCTGGCTTGAACTGGCGCCACTACCTCATGGTGATGGGTTTAAATTTATTAATAAAATCGTTGGAGGAGCTATTCCAAGGCAGTACATCCCCGCAGTTGAAAAAGGTATAATTGAAGCTATGAATGGTGGCGTTTTAGCAGGCTATCCCATAGTTGATTTTCAGGCTACTCTTTACGACGGATCATTCCATGAAGTTGATTCATCTGAAATGGCTTTTAAAATCGCAGCTTCTATGGGATTCAAGAAGGGGGTTGCAGAATGTAAGCCGGTACTGTTGGAACCAATCGTGAGTATGGAAATAACTGTGCCGGGCGATATGATGGGAGAGGTAATAGGCGACGTAAACTCCAGAAGAGGCAAAGTGCTGGGAGTGGACCCGGCTGGGAGCAATCAGGTAATCAAGGCAAACGTACCTACGGCAGAGGTCTTAAAATATGCTCCAGACCTGAGGGCTTTAACCGGAGGCAGAGGAAGTTTTTCGATGGAGTTCTCTCATTATGAAGAAGTGCCGAAGCATTTAACGGACAAAGTAATCGAACAATCCAAGAAAGAAAAAGAATAATCAGTTGTTCCAATGACTATTGACTGGGACTACCTACTAATGATATATGATTGAAATAAATTTATTGAAACAAGGGCATGGTATACTTTACAGACAAAAATATATTAGAACAAACGTTGCACATCGACGTACAAAGATTTTCTTGCTTTTGATTCTCTTGCTGTCATCCCTTGCCGTGTATTTTACGCCGGCAAAAATATCAAATATTAACAAATTTATAGCAGCCAAACTCAAAAAAGTGTTGATAGCGTACTAGGTGCAATTACTGCTCCTAATGCAGCCTGAGAAATACAAGTATCAGAAAATAAAGAAACTGAGCTTATTAGCCAATCATTTTTTTTCATGAAAAAGCTGAACAAATAAAAAAACGGATTCTGAAAAAAGGTTTAAAAGGAAAGATAATTAAAAAAAATCACCAACTATATTTCATGAGGTTCGAGCTGGTAAATTTAAAGATAGGGAGCATGCGATACATCTGCTAAACCAACTTCAAAAAGCAGGTATGGAGGGAACTATCGTAAGAAGATAATGAGCCTTTTATTTCTTGACATGAACAGCAGATTGTATGTAATAATTGCGCTACTGATTAGAATGACATTTTAATATTTCCAAATGCAAACTTGCCAACCAACAATAAAATCAACTATAGCTTCAATGACTTTTGATGAAATTTATGACCTTGTTCGCGAGGACATGAAAAAAGTGGAAGAGGGTCTCTATAGGAATTTTCAATCGGATGTTCCATTGATTCCTACAATTACCAGTTACTTAAACGATGCAGGCGGCAAAAGACTCCGCCCCATGTTTCTTGTTTTAAGTTCTAAAATAAGCGGTTATTCCGATGGTAACCGTCATATTCTAAACTCCTGTATAGTTGAATTAATTCATGCCGCTACTCTATTGCATGATGATGTTGTGGATGAAGCGTTTATACGTCGTGGAAATCCCTCTGCAAACAGAAAATGGGGAAACGAAGCCTCTGTTCTTGTCGGTGATTTTCTTTTCTCAAAATCCTTTTTACTCTTAGCGTCAGAGGATGATTCAAAAATTAACAAATCAGTATCCGCGGCTTCCAAGGAGGTGGCAGAGGGAGAAGTGTTAGGACTGGCTACCAAAGGTAATTTCGATATATCAGAAGATGAATACATGGATATTATTTATAAAAAAACAGCGTCTCTTATTTCAGTAAGCTGCAGGATTGGCGCTATTATAGGGAATGCTTCACAGGAAAAAGAAAAAGCTCTTGCCGATTTTGGTTTAAAAGCTGGAATTGCCTTTCAATTAGTAGACGATATCCTGGACTATACCGGCAATCCAGAAAAATTCGGGAAAACCATAGGATTAGATTTCCAAAAAAAAAAAATGACCCTGCCTCTTATAAATCTTTTCCAAAAGGCTCCAGCAAAAGAAAAAAAGAAAATACAAGAGCTGGTTCGATCCAATGATAACTTGTCCTGCAGATTGAAAACTTTAGTGGGTATGATGAAACACTATGATTCCATTAACTATGCTTTAGATAAAGCTAGAAATTATGTAACAGAAGCTAAAAAAGAAATTGTGGCTTTTGATGAATCTCCTTCCTTGACCGCCATTTTATCTCTGGCGGACTATGTTGTAAGCCGGGATATCTGAAATTAAGATATTTGTTTGTCAATGGTCATTTGTTAACAGTAAATACAATATTCATTGAAAACCAATGACAAATGTCTAATAATCCATTTATAAGATTAGCAAAGGAAACTATCCGGAGTTATCTGACTAATGGAGTTATACCTCAACCTCCCAAGGATTTAGCAGAAGAGTTTATGGAAAAAAGAGGGGTATTTGTTTCAATAAAAAAACATGGACAGCTAAGAGGCTGCATTGGAACGGTTGAACCGACAAAAAACAATGCAGCAGAAGAACTTATTCACAACGCAGTCAGTGCTTCCACACAGGATCCACGCTTTCCTTCTGTAACACTTGATGAGTTGGAAGATCTTACAATTTCTGTCGACCTGTTATCCCCTCTTGAAAAAGTAACCGATCCAAGTCAGTTGAATCCAAAAAAATATGGGATTTTAGTAAGCAGCAAATCTAAAAAAGGGGTATTGTTACCCGATCTTGAGGGAGTTGATACGATCGACGAACAACTCAGAATCTCTAAAAGCAAAGGAGGCATTGCTCACCGGGAGAAATTTGAAATACAACGGTTTGAGGTAAAACGTTTTTATGGCCAATAGTAAAATAATAAAAGAATTAAAAAAAGAAGTTAAAAAGATTGAAAAAATGATTCATGAGCTGAAAACTAAAATACAGAAAATAGAGAAGGAAGGATGTCTTTCAGATCAAGAATTAAATGAAAAAGATAAAAAAATAGGCACAATTAACAACGAGATCATTTATCTCAATAAAGAAAAATTTTTTCTATCACAAAGTATAGTTAGCATAGAAGGAACAAAGTGGATAAAAAAAAGTAGCTTCAATAACAGACAAATATAAAGAGTGGACCGTTTAAAGCAAAAAGACCTGTTTTCTTAATTCTTACTCCCTGTCTTATCGTTTTTCATTGAAAAAAATCCCCCATTGTTCCACGAGGTTAAAGACACAGGACGTTAACCATATCTCTGTGTATCCCTCTGTTACTGGCAAGGATATTATTTGAATATATAGAATAACTTTCTCCTGCCATGTTGGTCACCCTTCCGCCTGCTTCCTGAATTAAAAGAACTCCGGCTGCAACATCCCATGGGTGGAGGTTGAATTCCCAGAATCCGTCAAACCGTCCTGCAGCAACATAGCATAAATCAATTGCCGCAGAACCGGGGCGACGAACAGCCCGGGCTTGTTTGAGAAAATTTTTAAAATTATTCACATTATCCATATCCGTTTCATGGACGTCATAAGCAAAACCGGTAGCAAGCATACTTGTCTTTAACATATTGCATTTTGAAACTTGAATTTTTTTATCATTTAAAAAAGCTCCATTTCCCTTTTGTACGGCAAAAAGTTCATCCAAAACCGGAACATAAACTACTCCTATTTGTATAGTGCCTTTAATTTCAAGAGCAATAGAAGAACAATAAAAGGGGAAATCATGGGCAAAGTTAGTAGTACCGTCAATAGGATCAATAATCCATTTATAATCGGAATCTGTCGCGATCTCGCCTCTCTCCTCCGCAAGAATTGAATGATCAGGATAATTATTTTTTATAACTTCAATGATCTTTTTCTCGCACAGAAGATCGACTTCGGTAACGAGATTTATACGACCTTTATAATCGATTTTTCCCGGATAGCCACGGCGTTTAAGCATAATCTGTCCAGCTTGTTTTGCCGCTATTACCGCTGTTTTTAAGAAATGATCCATTTAAAGGGGTTTTCTGGCATAGATGGTTTTTACAATATCCTGAAAGATATAATTGACTGATAATACCTCAAAACCTGAGTTATGGACATTTAATGTTGTTTTCCTGGTTAAATCCGGCCCGGGTAAAAAGTTCATTAATTTCAGGGTAAAATGAAAGAACGGATTTTTACTGTCCGTATGTTCAAACATGGCAAGGTTTCCTCCCGGCTTTAAAACCCTGAAAACCTCTTTTAACCCTTTTACCGGGTCAGGCACAGAGCAGAATACACACGAGGTAATTGCTGAATCAAAAACCTCATCTCCATATGAAAGAGATTGCACATCCTCCAGTTTGAGTTCCAAGGGGGATGGAGAGTCATCGCGTTTGTTTTTTGCGATATCCAGCATTTTTTGTGAAAAATCTATAGCTGTTATTTTTACGTCAGAAGGAAAAAGCTTAAAATCATTCCCTGTACCGGCTCCGATCATAATGACATTGCCAGAAGCTTTTGAGAAAATCTCTCTTTTGAGCTCATGCCAACGCCATTCACTGTACCTGGTCAACAGGTTAAACTTGCCGGCAAAATCATCCCAGAACTTCGCACTTTTTTTATTATCTAATGTTTTCATACTTTCGAATTAAATAGAACGCTGATTTTCGCTGATACACGCAGATAGAAATTTTATTTATCCTTGAAAATCTGCGTTCATCTGCGTCCAAAATTCCAACTCATATACTATTCAGTCAATTCATACTTTACTTTGTTTGTAATCCGCAGATAATATTCATCTGATACAACTAAAACAAGCCATACAAAAAAGGTTAAAAATACCGATGTTGTATAACTTGCCTGTGAAAAAGCCATCATGCCTGAAAGCATTCCTATGGTCATCGTATGCATCATTAAATTAAACATTATATTTATAAGACTTAATATAAGACCACATATCATTCCAATGATTCCTCCTAACGTCATTCCCAGGGGCATTGAAAAATAAAAGGGAACCGTCTCAGGCAATATCAAAGGAGTGAGAAACGAAACTACAATAGCTGTCAGTAGAGTAGCGATGAGATCAAAAAGTCTTCCGAGTAACAATATTTTCATTGTTGATTAAATGATAAAAAATTATTAGACAAGATTACAGGATAAACAAATCGTTTAGTTATTCAAATTGCTGACCTTAAGTTCTGATTATGCTTCTTTGATTGGAAACAATAGACTTTTCTATTTTTGAGTTTTCTGTAATTGTAATATTATCCCACAGGATAGAATTATTTAATATACATCCGTTATGGATAATACAATTGTTGCCAATGGAAATATAAGGTCCAATGATCGAATCTTTACCTATTTTTACATTTTCTCCAATACTCACCGGCGGAACTACCCTGGAGCCACTAAATCCACTTTGAAGATTCGTGCCCTGTACATCTCGTACAGTATTTTGAAAAATCTTCTTTGATAATATTTCTTTTTGAAGAAAAAGATATTTTTGTGGGTTTCCCATATCTACCCAATATTTATTAGTAACGTACCCAAAGAGTGGCAAATCATCTGTTAAAAGCTTTGGGTAAATCTCTTTAGAAATATCACAATACCCTTTGTCAGGAAATTCCTTTAAAACATCAGGGTCGAAAAGAGCAATACCGGAAAACATTGTTTTTTTAAGCGTTCCGGTCTGCAGTGTATCACAGAAATCCAGAAACCGCCTGACCCGGCATGATGAATCTATTCCTATAACACCAAATTTTTCAACGTCTTTATCTTCTCTTACTACCATAGTTATTAAAGCATTATTTTTTTTGTGAAATTGAATAACATCAGCAAAATCCAGTTCAAAAGCTATATCGCTGTTTATCACGAAAAAAAGATCGCCCTTTAAAAACGATTCTGCCGCTTTTATTCCTCCTGCTGTCCCTAATATTTCCTTTTCTATGGAATAATTAATTCTTACACCAAAAGCTCTCCCATCCTTAAAATAATCTTTAATTATATTCGGACGATGATGCAGATTAATCACAAGTTCTTCAAATCCAGCCTGTTTCAAATAGTCTATGAGGTATTCTAGAAGCGGTTTGTTGGAAATCGGAACCATGGACTTGGGTATTAAATCGGTTAGCGGACGAAGACGAAGTCCAAGACCAGCAGCTAAAATCATTGCTTTCATTTGTGATAACTCCCAAGAAATTAGTTGAAATACGAAAAGATCAGGGACTCCATAATACTGTCCCCTGACACCCAGTCCCCTGCCCCTTGACCCCTATTTTTTCCTAAGAAATTGGTTGATAACTTTAAAATACTCGCTTCCGCCAATAATATAAGTATCATTATGATCAGCACCGTCAACTTCATAAAACTCTTTAGGTTCCGGTGCCGCTTCAAACAGCTTTTTCCCCAGTTTAAAAGGGACAACATTATCTTTGTTCCCATGAATGAAAAGCTTGGGACAGGCTATATTCTTGATTTTTTCAATCGAATTAAACTTTGTCTTGATAAAATACTTCACCGGCAAAAAAGGGAACATTCTGCCTGCCATATCTTCCGCGGATGTAAAAACCGATTCTAAAATTAATGCTCTGCAACCAAGCTCTCTGGCCATCTCCACGGCAATTGCGCCACCCAGAGACCTGCCGAAAAAAATGATTTTCCCCTTTGGTATTTTTTTTTGTTGAATTAAATATTCATACGCGGCTCTTGAATCAAGATAGATTGTTTTTTCCGATGGAAGTTTCCCTTCACTTCTTCCATAGCCACGGTAATCGAAAATAAAAACATTAATATTAAGTTCATGTAGTAATTTAATATTTTCAAGTCGATGAGAAAGATTTCCCGCATTTCCATGAAACCATAACAGAGTAATTTTATTCTCATTAGAGGGCACAAACCACCCATGAAGCATCAGTCCATCGTCTGTTTTAAAATAGGCATCTTCTGTAATTACTCCATAATCTCCCGGGTTCCAAATACCTTCAGGATATTTTTTCGGGAAGTATATCATTTTATCCTCTATCATAAGAAGGACCACGCAGAACAACAGGATAAAAATAATTATTAATATAATTGAAGACTTCATTTATCAAATAATTAATCTAACTTTCAGCGAAAATAGCATTTAGAGAATATGAACAGATTAAAAGGATGAATATGGAAAATTGATCAATCCATTAAGCTTTTTGTTGCCGGAAGGTATTGGCTAAAAGATTTTCGCCCTTTATCTTTTAGAAAGGATTCCAGAAATACCAGAGAAGCGCCGCCTCCTGTGGAAATAAAAAAATTTGTTACAAAATAGTTCACAAGCGTGTAAAGGTCATGATCAGAAAATTTAATCTCAAAGAGTTTGTGATTAATATTGTTTCCTATTACTTTATTTAATTCTTTTAAGAACTCTTTCTCAATACTGGAAAGATTGAACTGTTGAACAATGGCGGCAGTATCCCCTCCCCCTATTACAACCAAAGAATCTTTGTCCCGTATGCATTTATTAAAAAGAGATTGGGCTATCCCAACAGAACCCTTCGCATACCCTTTATTGGTAGGATGATCAAAAGCTCCTAGAGGGCCGTTCCAGAAGATATTTTTTACATTATTATTAAGCAGGATTTCTGAAAATTTCTTTATGGAGTTTGGCCCGATATCTAATTGCAGCTCTTTGTTAAAATCAGGGGCCTCTGATATTGAAAACTTTGGAGAATCGAAATCCGATGAAACTTTATAGTCCACAGGGAAGATGATCTCAACTCCCTTATCCTCGGCCATTTTAATGATTTTACCGGCCAGCATGACCTCTTCATGGATGTTATTCTCCTTCCCCGCTTTTGCTTTCAACTTAGCCGGGATTTTTATTTGATCTTTTTTCAAGTCCCTGTCTAAAAGAAAGGCATTCACCATTTTTCCACCAAGTATAATACGGCCAATACCGGATTGAACAAACTGCTTTATTATACTTATTTTATCTGACACTTTTGCTCCGCCGACTATAAAAACGGTATGTTCAGGTTCTTTAATAATCCTTTGCGCCAGTTCACCAAGTCGTAAAATCTCTTCGTTTAGGAGCATGCCCGCTACAGCAAGCTTGTTCCTTTTTTTCATAAGATTGGGAAGCTTTATGATGCTCCTGGTCTCTCTATGGCTGGTTCCAAAAGCACAGTTAATATATACATCACATATATTGGCCAAATCCTTTATAAATTCATCCCTGTATGAAGTTTCTCTTTTCAGAAGATAACGCAAGTTCGGCAGGAACTTAATTCCGCCAAGAGGCAACTGGTTCTTTTTAACCATCTCGATTGAATGCTTCAATTGGGAATCCATAGATTCCGGAGGGAAAACGATATAAGAATCCTCATATTCTTTTTTTAAAAGGGTTTCGAAATGAGAGCAAACAAACTGCAGATTAAATATTCCGTCCCAACTGTTATCACTCAGATGTTTATGAGGTCTGCCAAGGTGAGATCCGATAATGATCCTACAGTTTCCCTGTGTGAGTTCATGTATTCTTTTAAAGCATCTATCCAAAAACCTCCTGATGCGCTCATCGTCCGTGACCAGAAATCTACCCGGTGTATCTTTTTTGAGCGGTACATTGAAATCCGTGCGTATAAATATGGTTTTGTGTAAAAGGTCTTTGGCTTTTAACTTTTCAAGCAGCTTCATTGTTATTTTTTGTGAATTTTATGCAATATTATTAATACCCTTTTGCTAGATAGATTAGCCCTCGCTATTATATTAAAGCATTATGCTTTTGTAAAATATTTAACCGATAATTTGAAGTTTCCCGTAGCAAAGCTGAGGCTCAAAGCCAAGCTTAACTTCGTAGCTTTGCAAAGTTTTTGACACACACTCCATCCCAAATAGAAACCCCTCTTGTCAGAAGGGAATTCTCTCCCTAAACTCCCCCTTAAAAAAGGGGGATGCAGGGGGTTGTAATTGGTTTTTGTCCATCCCTGGACCCAACCCTTCGAGCGGTCTTCCTTCTGGATTCGTCCAATTCGGCTTTCCATGCCGAATTGTGATTGCGGCAACTTGCCGCTTTATGTTCTAATGATAAAAAAAATGGAAATCCTTACTGCAAAAGAAATGAGAGAAGTCGACAGGAAATCCATAGAGGACTACGGCATCCCCGGGCCTGTCCTTATGGAAAACGCAGGAATTCAGACGGTTATTGCCCTTGAAGATAAGTTTAATAGCTTAACTCAAAAGAATGTCTCTGTTTTCGCCGGCAAGGGAAATAATGGTGGAGACGGGGCTGTAGTTGCAAGACATCTTTTTAATAAAAAAGTAAAGGTTGAAATATTTCTTTTTGCTAAAAAAGATGACACATCCCATGATGCAAAAATCAATTTAGATTTAGCCCAGAAGATGGGGATTCCTATTCATGAAGTCGAGAGCCTCGACAAACTTAAAACCTTTAAAAGCCACCTGGCTCATGCCCATATTTTTATCGACGCCCTCTTGGGAACCGGGATAACCCCGCCGGTAAAAGGAGTTTTGCAGTCTGTTATTTCATTTTTAAATGATCTCAATAAATTTACTTTAGCAATCGACATTCCGTCCGGTTTGAGTTCTGATCATGGAAATGTGGAAGGAAAGACTTTTAAGGCTGATATGACTGTCACATTCTGCCGTCCTAAAAGATGCCATTTCTTGTATCCTGCGGCAGATCTGGTTGGCGAATTAAAAGTCGTTGATATCAGCATTCCCGATAAAATTGTTAGAAATGAAAAGATAAAAGTTCATACGATCGATCGAAATGATATTTGTTTTTTATTTCAAGAAAGAAAACGGTCTTCCCATAAGGGTACATACGGTCACTTGCTCGTTATTGGCGGATCTGCTGGGAAGGGGGGGGCAGCGGCCATAGCAGGTCTATCCGCTTTGAGGATAGGAACAGGTTTGGTCACCTTAGCGGTTCCGCAATCAGTCAATTCGTCCATTGAAATGAGCCCCATTGAAGTAATGAGCATCCCTCTTCCTGAGACCCAAGAGGGAAGTATTGATATTGCGGCAAAAGATAAACTTCTTGAGTCAATAAATGGCAAATCATCCGTATTAATAGGGCCTGGATTATCTACTCAACAGGAAACCATTGAGCTATTGCTTATGATTATTCCTGAAATTAAAGTACCGCTTTTAATAGACGCGGATGGCTTGAACTGTTTAGCAGATCATTTAGAAATTTTAAAAAAAGTAAAAGGCCAGGTCATTATTACTCCCCATCCGGGAGAAATGTCGAGGCTGACACGAAAAACGGTCAAAGACGTGCAGGCAGATAGAATCGGAATAGCTCAAAAATTTGCAGTGGATTATAACCTTATTGTTGTTTTAAAAGGAGCCGGTACAATTATCGCTTTACCTGATGGCAGCACTTTTATAAATACAACAGGAAATCCGGGTATGGCTTCAGCAGGAACAGGGGATGTCCTGGCGGGCATGGCAGCAGGGTTATTAGCTCAAAATATTACTCCTGCCGACGCATCAACAAAAGCAGCGGTCTATCTTCATGGCTTTGCCGGCGACAGGATTTCACAAGAGAAAGGCCAGGTTTCCCTTATTGCAAGCGATCTGATTGAAGTTATTCCTTCAATTTTGAAATAGAAACTATCGTTTCTCCGAAGAGGACACTGGGAAAATAACTCCCGGAGAAAGAACTTAAATCTGCTCCTTAACGGTGAAAAAGGACTGGTGTATTTCTCTCACCTTGCGAGTTTGGCGAGCATAATCATTTAGAAAACCTTCCCTGTTTTTTTCCCATCTTCACTTGAGTGCCCCATTCTGAATGCCAGTTTGGACAATTTCTCGTTCGTCTCCGGGAGTTTGCTTTCAGAACGTTCGTGTACAATTCTGATACCATTAATTACACGGCGTAAAAAATCATAGGATTCTTTGAGTTTGTTATAGCGTTCCAGAGATAGAAGACCGATACGTACTGCTTCTTTATTGATAGACGTATCTGATTAACTGGATTTATATCATGTTAATCCTGTAATCCTGTCTAATATTTTTTAATGGGTTACAAAAACTTTGCTCAAAAAATATTCCGCAGATTAGTAATACAACACAACGAAGGCGCAGTCCCAAAACGACCATAAAAGTACAAAGGTCACCAAGAAAAATCTTTGAATATTCCAAGAAATATGATAGTTTCTAAGATTTGTTCTTGACAATTGCATGGTGTCAGTTATAAATTGCTTTTTCCTTCTTTCTTTAGAACTAACAGTATTAGTGTATTTAGCATAGGGTTTCTAATCTGAAACAATTATTAGGATAGCAAAGTTATGATTGTTGGTGTACCAAAAGAAACATTTCCAGGCGAGCAGCGAGTTGCCTTAATTCCACAAAACATATCAAATCTCACAAAGACCGGTTTCGAGGTTTTAGTAGAATCAAAAGCAGGAGGAAGTTCTGGTTTTAGCGACTCTGAATACACCGATAAGGGCGCAAAGATTACAGGGAACAGAAAAGAACTTTTTTCTAAAGCTGATGTAATCCTGCAGGTTCGTGGGTTCGGCACTAATCCCGATAAAGGAAAATCCGATCTTGTACTGATGAAAGCTGGTCAAATTGTCGTTGGTCTTCATGAACCACTTGCCGCGATTGATGCCATAAAAATATTAGCAAATCGCAAAGTTACCGCGTTTGCTATGGAACTTATACCGCGAATTACTCGTGCCCAGAGCATGGATGTCCTTTCTTCTATGGCTACAATAGCAGGTTATAAATCTGTTATGATAGCCGCGGAATCACTCCCCAAGATGTTCCCCATGTTAATGACTGCTGCCGGAACAACAGCGCCTGCCCAGGTGTTTGTGGTCGGGGCTGGAGTTGCGGGACTTCAGGCGATTGCAACAGCGAAACGTCTTGGATCTGTGGTGAAAGCCTACGATGTGCGCCCTGCGGTTAAAGAACAGATTGAAAGCCTGGGCGCCAAGTTCGTGGAACTGCCTGTTGACGCCAAGGAATCTGAAGACAGCGGGGGATACGCGATAGAAATGGATGAATCCTTTTATAAACGGCAGCGCGAGATGATGACCAAAATCGTAGAGGAAAGCGATGTTGTGATCACTACCGCCATGATACCGGGCAAAAAAGCTCCGGTATTAATTGCAGCAGGTATGGTCAAAAAAATGCATCATGGTTCGATAATAGTAGATCTTGCAGCCGAATCGGGAGGAAATTGTGAACTAACAAAATCAGGAAAAACAGTGGTGACAACCGGGGTAACTATTATTGGTCCCGTAAATATTGCTTCTACCATACCGTATCATGCAAGCCAGATGTATTCAAAAAACATTACAACGTTCCTTCTACACATTATAAAAGAGGGAAAGTTGAGTGATGATGCTGATGATGAAATCTTAACTAATACGATGGTGACAAAAGACGGAACAATCGTGAATAAACTTGTAAAAGAACTTGCCGGCGCTTGATATTTAACCGTAGAGCGGCAGGGCCACATCCACAATTCGGCAGGAAAGCCGAATTGGACGGATTCCAAAGGAAGGCCGTCCGAAGGGTTGAGGCCGGGGATGGCCGAAATCGAATGGAGCTACCGCCCTGATGCTGCTAAAAAAAAATTGTGCTAAAATAACACAATTTTATAAATTTGCAGTGCAGAGAAAGGACTCGCCACGAAAACACAAAATTAAAGAATATTTTTTTCTTTGTGACATTGTGTCTTAAGTGGCTAAAACTGAAGGGGAAAAACAAATGACAATTTTTGTAACAGCATTAACGATTTTTATATTAGCAGTCTTTGTTGGGTTTGAGATCATTACAAAGATCCCTCCGACTCTTCACACACCCCTTATGTCTGGTTCCAACGCAATTTCGGGAATCACGCTTGTTGGAGCAATATTATCTGCCGGTTCTCAACATACTGTTTTTACAACTGTTCTAGGCTTTATCGCTTTGGTTTTGGCTACTATTAACGTGGTTGGCGGGTTTCTTGTAACAAACCGTATGCTGGCAATGTTTAAGAAAAAGAAATAACATTACACGAGAGAGGTTATGCAACAAGCTACAATTATAAACTTATCTTATCTTATAGCGTCAGTTCTTTTTATTTTCGGATTGAAAGGTCTTACCCACCCCCGAACCGCGGTAAAAGGCAACCTTACAGCGGCAATTGCTATGCTGATTGCTGTAGTCGTAACACTGCTAGATCAAAATATTGTCGGCTTTGGAGTTATCATAGCCGGCATTATCATAGGCGGCGCGATAGGCATGCTCCTGGCTATAAAAATTAAGATGACAGACATACCGCAGCTAGTGGCGCTTTTTAACGGTTTTGGCGGCGGAGCTTCAGTTTTTGTCGCGGGCGCCGCGCTTATCGAAGTAAGCGTAAAGACAAAAAACCCTGAGCTGCATTTAACAGTTGCTACGGTAGTATCGGGTCTGGTAGGCGCGGTAACTTTCTGGGGAAGTCTTATCGCCTTCGGAAAATTGCAGGGACTTAAGTTCGCTAATGATGTAAGGTTCCCGGGCCAGCAGCTTGTCAACTCCTTATGCGCACTTAGTGCAATCGGAGCGGGTATTCTTGTAGTTTTAAATCCTACGAGCATAATTTTTTACTGGCTGTTGGTAATTGTGGCGTCTGTCCTTGGAGTCCTTACTGTAATTCCTATTGGCGGGGCGGATATGCCGGTAGTTATCGCTCTTTTAAACTCCTATTCAGGGCTTGCAGCAGCCGCAACCGGATTTGTCTTAGGTAATAATATATTAATTATTGCCGGTTCACTGGTAGGCGCGTCCGGAATGATTTTATCATCTATTATGTGTAAGGCCATGAACCGGTCTCTCGGAAATGTTCTGTTCGGTGTGCTTGAGCCCACAGCAGATACGGCATCTGCCGATGAGGTATATGCCGGAAAAGTAAAATCCACTTCCGCGGATGAAGCTGCCATGCTTTTTGACGACGCAAGACGCGTTGTTTTTGTGCCTGGTTATGGAATGGCGGTTGCGCAGGCACAGCACGCAGTAAGAGACCTGGCAACCCTCCTTGAATCAAAAGATGTTGAAGTAGATTTTGCTATTCATCCGGTAGCAGGGCGAATGCCGGGACACATGAACGTGCTCTTAGCAGAAGCGGATATATCTTATGACAAGTTAAAAGAAATGGATGATGTCAATCCTACTTTTCAACAGACAGATGTTGCAATTGTGTTAGGAGCTAATGATGTGGTCAATCCGGTAGCGCGTACTGATCCAAAAAGTGCTATTGCCGGCATGCCGATTCTGGATGTTGATAAATCCCGCACAGTTATTGTAATTAAAAGGAGTTTAAGCCCCGGATTCGCCGGAATTCCCAATCCTCTTTTTGCCATGGATAATACCCTGATGTTATTTGGTGACGCCAAAAAGGCAATCCTCGATCTGATTACAGCAATCAAAGAATCATAAAAAAATCGTTTCATTTTTTGGTTCAACCAGCAGAGCCTTCTTATATTCAACAATCGCCTTCACCCACTTCTTTTGCCTTCTAAGAGCAATACCCATGCGGTTATACACATGAACGTCCTCTTTTTGGGCCAATGACGTACGGAAAAACATTTCAGCCTCTTCGACCTTATCATTTTTCAAATATATTTCTGCAATGCCTTCGCCCAACCACCAGTTTCAAAAATATGGTTTTCTTCAATCCCTATATGTTTAAGCATTTTTTTTATGGCTCTTCTCATATTCGGCATATCATCGACAATAAAAACATTTCTTTCTTTAAAATACTCAAGAAGAGATTTTTTTCTGTATTTCCATTGTTATCAGAAGTTCTTCGTTCATATATTTCATAAACCATTATGAAGGGTTAATCTTTTGTTTTACATATAGATAGCTTATTCTATAATATTAACTTTAAAGTGATTAAATCAGCAAAAAGATTTTATTTAATAGTACACCTAAAATTCTGACATAAATAAATTGGAAACCGAAAGAAACAGATATATTTAAAAATTTTTTATCTTGTTGGTTCTTTCATAATTGCTTTATATGTTAAAATAGAATTTATTTTAAAAATATCTATACGGTAGATATTGGGATTTTATTATGGCGTCTAAAGAAAAAACCCCCATGATGAAGCAGTATTTAGATGTTAAGTCCAAACATCCAGATTCTATTCTCTTTTTCCGGATGGGGGATTTTTATGAGATGTTCTATGAGGACGCAAAAAAAGCCTCCCGGATTTTAGATATTGCCCTGACATCGAGGAATAAAAACGCCGCAGACCCTGTGCCTATGTGTGGAATTCCCTATCACGCTGCCGACAATTATATCGCCCGTATTATAAAAGAAGGACTTAAAGTAGCAATTTGCGAACAGGTGGAAGACCCGAAGTTAGCATCAGGAGTTGTCCGCAGGGAAGTTATCAGAATTGTGACTCCGGGAACAGTTATCGACTCATCCCTCCTTGACTCCAAAAGAAACAATTATTTAGGAGCGGTTTATCCTTTTAAAAATGCTTACGGCCTTGCTGTATTGGACATCTCCACAGGTGAATTCAAAATTACGGAATTTGCAGGTACTAACGCCTTTGAAGCCCTCTCTAATGAAATTGATACCCTTGACTTGGAAGAAATACTTTTCCCGGGAAATACCGCTGAAAAGGATTCTGGTTTAAATAGCATAAAAGCGCTAAATAATAAAATATATAACTCTTATGAAGAATGGGTCTTTGAATATGATATTGCGTATAGTGCACTTAAAAATCAGTTCCATACTATTTCTCTCGACGGATTTGGATGTGAAGGATTGAAGTTGGCTATTCCAGCAGCCGGCGCAATTATCCATTATATAAATGAAACTCAAAAGTCCGTTCTGGAGCACATCAACCGCCTTTCTTACTATGACAAAAAGAATTATTTGGGACTTGATAGTTCCACAATCCAGAGTTTAGACCTGACTCACGAAAAAGGAAATATCAAAAAAGATTCTCTTTTGAGCCTCTTTGATAAAACAATTACTCCCATGGGAGCAAGAAAGCTAAAAGGTTGGATTTTAAAGCCTTTGATTGATTTAGAGCAGATAACTCTCCGCCAGAAGGTCGTAGAAGAGTTTGTAAAAAACATCTTTCTCAGGAGCGACATCAGGGACCTGTTAAAGGAAATCCATGATTTGGAACGGATTATCGGTCGAATATCCTTCTCCCTATTTGGAGCAAGAGATATGATCGCATTAAAAAAGTCAGCCCTGATTTTGCCTAAGCTCTGGAGAAAATTAGAAGAGACATCATCACACCTCATACAGAAAATACTAATGGATTGGGACAACCTACTTGACTTGATCGATCTAATTGACAAAGCTGTTGTGGAAAATCCTCCCGCTGTAATGAAAGACGGCGGGGTAATAAAAGATGGATTTAATAAAGAACTGGATGAACTGAGATCCATTCTGCGGGATGGAAAATCATGGATTAGCCGGCTGGAAGAACAGGAAAAGAAAAAGACAGGTATTACCACCTTGAAAGTTCGTTATAACAAGATTTACGGCTACTACATTGAAGTAACTAAGAAAAATCTGGATGCTGTACCGGAAAATTACATCCGGAAACAATCGTTGGTTAATTGCGAGCGGTTTGTATCACAGGAATTGAAGAAATATGAAGAAAAAATCATGGGGGCGGAAGAAAAAATAATCGCTCTGGAGAACAAAATCCTACAAATATTACGAGAAAAGGTAGCGAAAGAAGGAAAAAGAGTACAAAAAATGGCAGCTAAAATAGCGGAGATCGATGTTCTGCTGACCTTCTCGGAAGTTTCCTCAAAATATAATTACTCAAAACCGGAAATGAATAATGGGTTTGAACTAGTAATTACTGACGGCAGGCATCCTATTATGGAAAGGATGGATCTGGAAACCAGGTTTATTCCTAATGATACTAATATGGATTGTGATCAAAACCGGATTATGATTATCACGGGTCCGAATATGGCAGGGAAGTCTACTTACCTGAGACAGGTAGCGCTGATTGTGCTAATGGCTCAGATGGGCTGCTTTGTGCCGGTAAAAGAAGCAAAGATAGGGATAGTGGACAAGATATTCAGCAGAGTGGGAGCACAGGATAATATCCTGAAAGGACAGAGCACTTTTATGGTGGAGATGAATGAAACTGCTAATATCCTGAACAACGCCACTAACAGAAGTCTTATTATTCTGGATGAAATCGGAAGGGGCACTTCTACCTTCGACGGGATTAGTATTGCCTGGTCTGTTGTCGAATACCTGCATGATAAATCAAAAGCAGGAGCAAAAACCCTTTTTGCGACTCATTACCATGAACTGACGGAATTATCTATGATTTTAGATGGGGTGAAAAATTATAACGTCCTGGTTCGTGAATGGAATGATAAAATCATTTTTCTCAGAAAAATCACGGAAGGGGGATCGGATAAAAGTTATGGAATTCAGGTAGCTCGGTTAGCGGGACTGCCGGACGAGGTTTTAAGCAGGGCTAAAGAGGTATTATCCAACTTAGAAAAAAAAGAATTCAATGAAGTAGGTATCCCAACACTTGGACAAAAGCAGGAATCCCCAGATAATGAAGAGAAACAACCAGATCAACTCCAACTTTTCAGGGAAAAGCAAAATGATTTACTACTACAGGAATTAGAAAAAATTGACATTAACAGCACGTCACCCATCAAAGCATTGAATATGTTGAATGAGCTGAAGAAGAAAATAAAGCAGGAGGAATAGAACGCAGATGACTTATATCGCAAGTTATTATAACAATGTTTTTTAGGGTCAAAGCTGAACTTTTTCCTGCCAACGGACCTTCATACATCAAGCCTCCTTTAGCAATAGTGAATATAGCAACACCATTATCATAGCCTGCGTCAGCGGAAACTCCAGAAATCAGTAACCGATTGCTGAAGGGTTTCTTTACGTCTTTTACGGTTTAACGATTTAAAAATGTCCTTCCTTATATCTTGGTGGTTAAACCTCCGGTGTGATAACATTTTAATGTGAAATCGCAAGGCCAAAAAAGATTATTAAAGATATATAATCGGCTTTTTAAGCATTTTGGTCCACAGTCCTGGTGGCCGGGTGAGACTCAGTTGGAAATCTGCGTAGGGGCGATTTTGACTCAAAATACCGCCTGGTCTAATGTGGAAAAAGCGATCTCAAACCTGAAAAAAGAAAATTGTATGGAGCTGGGCCGATTAAAAGAGATAAAAATCAAAAAGCTCGCTTCTCTTATCAAATCTTCCGGTTATTTTAATGTTAAAGCAGAGCGATTAAAGTCGTTTATCGATTATTTTGCTAACCACCACAGGGGAAATTTTAAAAATCTCTTTAAAGAGAAACCTGAGGATGTCCGTCACTCCTTGTTATCCGTCAAAGGAATCGGACCGGAAACAGCCGATTCAATTCTTCTTTACGCGGGAGGAGTTCCAATCTTTGTTGTGGATACCTATACAAAAAGGATATTTTACCGGCTAAGCTTAATCGTCAAAACCGCAACTTATGATGAAGTACAGTCTTTTTTTATGAAAAACCTGCCGCGTAAGACCAACCTATACAATGAATATCATGCGTTAATAGTGATGCTTGGCAAACATTACTGCAAACCAAACCCTGTTTGCAGCCCATGCCCTTTAAAAAAATGTCCGGCAAGAAAGAACAAAAAATTTTAGCAGACCCGTCGCTCGGAAGACTGTCCAAATGGCTCCGGATACTTGGTTTTGATACTGTTTATTTTTCCAACCCTTTAGATGAGCAGCAGTTTTTTGAAAAAGCAAGATATGAAAACCGTCTGATTCTTACCCGTAGTGGGAAAATAATAAGGCAGCTTAATAAAATAAATATTGAAACTGCCCAACCATCAGAAAGTTCCGATCTGTTAATAAATTATTATTTTATTACTCACAATCATATTTATGAACAATTAGAAGATCTAATAGGCAAAGAACTTATTCTTCAGCCAAAACATTTGTTTGCCCGCTGTTCGGAATGTAATGAAATTTTAAAGGAGATTAACAGGGAAGAAGTCCACGGTAAAGTTCCCGATTACATTCGGGAGACACAAGAGAGTTTTCGGCAATGCCCTCATTGCAAAAAAATCTTCTGGGAGGGGACACATTGTAAGAGAATGAAAGAGAAAATAAATAGATTGTATGGCAAAGAAATATAATCCTGAAACACATCATCGACGCTCCATTCGTCTTAAAGGATATGATTACCGACAGGCTGGGGTATATTTTATAACAATTTGTTCATGGGACAGGCAATGTATGTTTGGCAATATTTTAAATAAAAAAATGCCGTTGAATAAATTCGGGCAGATTGTGGAAAAGGAATGGTTGCAAACAGGTGTCGTCCGGACGAATATAAAATTGGATGTATTTATTGTAATGCCCAATCATATCCATGACATTACAATGTGATCAATAATGTTGTAGGAGCGATTATCGGACAATTTAAATCTATCGTTACAAAACGAATCAATAAAATGCGTAACACCCGTGGTATTCCTGTCTGGCAACGCAATTATTATGGACATATTATCCGCAATAATGACAAACTGGATCGTATGCGTGAATACATCATTAATAACCCTGCAAAATGGGCAGAAGATGAAAATAATCCATTAATATTTGAGAAAACAGGAAAAGACATGCCAGGTTAACCATCATTAATTACAGAAACTGCTCATTAATGGTAATATTCGCGTTTTTTCTTAAATTTTCCAGCCATGCTGACAGCACTTCGTTCTGCTTATTCTCAAGAAAAGATTTTAAAAAATCATCCCTTTCTTTTTTGTACATCTCCTCGTCAAATCCAGATCTTTCAATCATCAAAATGACGTAGTATTTCCCTGAAACAGGGACCACAGCAGATTCTTTCACCTTTAACTTAAAGGCAGCGTCTAACAAAGACCTGTTCATCCCGAACTTATTAATTGCTTGCTCCCGGTCAAAATAGAGCGTGTGTGATACTTCAACCTCTGCCTGCGCTGCCAAAGCGTCTATAGGCTTACCTTCATCAAGTTCTTTCTTAAGACGATACGCTTCCTCTTTTGCAATTTTTTCTCTCTCAAACTGTGATAAAGATTTTTTTACCTCATCTTTAACTTCATCCAGTTCAGGTATATAAGACGCTTTTTTCTCTTTAAGCATGAGTAAATAGTATCCTTTTGCCGTTTCCACAAGGCGGCTAAGCTCATTATCCTTCAATAAAAAAGCTTCTGACTTGAATTGAGAAGATGTTCCGATCGTAGGAATTTCATGATCTTGCATACTAAAAAAATCTGTAGAATTTTTAATTAAAGAATCCTGAGAACCGGATTTTTTAAACTCATTAACAGGACTCGGATTTTTCAAAATTTGTAATAGGGATCGTTTCGAAAGTTTTTTGCTTTTTCTATCAATTAATTTCCCCTTGATTTCATCTTCCACATCACTTAGTGGCTTTGTGCCGGCCTCTTTTTTATCAGTTATTTTTATAATATGGTACCCGTGCTTTGATTCCACAACATCGCTTATTTCACCAACGTTAAGTGAAAAGGCAACATCTTCAAATTCTTTGATCATTCCCCCTCTGGAGAAATAGCCAAGATCTCCCCCTATACCCGCGTTCGAATGATCTTCTGAGTATTTTTTTGCCAATTCTTCAAAGTTTCCATTTTCCTTTACCTCTGTTAATATATCTTCCGCTTTTTTTCTTGCTTCCTCTTTTTGTTTCTCAAGATCCTCTTCAATTTTCTTTTTCATTTTTTCACTGTCTTCTAAATCAACATTTACCGGTAAATTTTTAGTCAAAATATGACTGGCGCGCACTGACTCAGCAACAATAAACTCGTCCATGTGATCCGTGTAATAATTTTCAATACTCTGCTTACCTATTTTTATCTCTTTTCCAAATAAAACAGGATCAGCGAAAAGATATTCGACTTTAATCTGATCCGATTTTTTAAAACTTTCTTTTTCTTTTTTAAAATATTCGGAAACTTTTTCATCTGTTATTTTTTCTTTGCCCATAAAAAGATCGGGCGAAAGCACAAGATAATCCATATTTATTTTTTCATGCTTCCACTCATAGGCTTCTCGCATCTCCAGTTCTGAGACTTTAACGCTATTCCTTATTAAGCTTTCTGTTTTTTCCGTAAGCATAGCTGTTCGTTGATTGTTTTCAAAATTTTTCGCTCCAATTCGATTATATTGCAGAAAATTATGGTAATAGCTTTTATCAAACTTCCCATCATTTTGAAACGCAGGTATACTTTTGATTCTTTCAATCACTTCCTCATTGGATACTTCTATACCCATTTTTTTTGCTTCATTTAAAAGCAACTTCCTCTGGATTACAGAATTGAGCGCCGCTTTTTTCAATTGTGACTGGGGTATTACATCTTCCACATTTCTGTCTTTCATAGCGTTTCTATAAATATTATATAAATTGTCAAGGGCCTCCCTGTATTCATCATAAGAAATTTTCTCATCAAGGACTTCCGCAACCATTCCCTGTCGCTCGGCAACCCGCCCCATACCCCACGAATAAAATATTGTCCCGACAAAAGCCGCCACAACCAACCACAAAACCGATTTTATCAGCCAGGAGTGGGCATGTTCTCTCATTAACTTAAGCATAAAAAAATTCTCCTAAAAAAAATCCCAAACATATACAAAACAACCACAAATTATATTTTACCTAATTAGTTAAATTAGCACTATTTATGGTCGCAGAGATTGATAAAACTATTCCAAAACATTAGCAAAACTCATGTAGAAAATCAAAAAAATTCCGGCTCATTCCACTAAAGACAATAAAACAAGGTTATATATGCAACGATCTCATCGCTGATATCCACGTTAGGCATTTTCGAATCTTTTTTAAATGCTGAGGAATCTTTGATTACTTTAAAAATTTCCTGTGGCTTCATTTTAAATTTTATATTGTCCAGTTGTGGTCTTGATTGATCACCAAGCATATATTTTTTTGTGACAGCTATTGCAACTGTATTTTTTGAAATAATTTTTCCCAATTTTGATTTCTCTTTCCTCTTTCGGAATTTCTATCTCTACTTCTTTTAAGCAGAGTAGTCTATCGGCTCTCCCTCGTTAGGGTGAAGGGTTCGCACATAACCGGCTAACACTCCAGCTTCATACTCAGAAAGGGTCTTTCTTCCCCACGAAGGCATAGCAATCGCTTTGTCCATCCCAGCGCCTCCTTTTGTAATAACGTTACCAATGCTTGATTGGATAATTTTGCCAAATATCTTTCTTCACTGTCATTCAAATCTCTCGGTTTGGGATTAAGGAATTCCGAGTTGACCCCATCACCCTTTCCTTTCTAACCATGACACTGAGTACAAAAATGAATAAAGAGTTTCTTTCCAATATCTTGCGGTTCTTCTATACCAGCGGAAACAAATGGGAAAAGTATAGATTGGCTCAACAGGCATATCAGCAAAGCATCGCAAAGAAGCCGCTAACTATTTGCAGTGAACCGTGGAAAGGACACTGAAGAAAATGAATTCATGGGGTCAATTGCCCATAGCACTATGAGCCAGGCGAAATCCGATGGAGTAGGATTGATCACGCGGGGCATATTCGAGGCGCATGGTTGACCGGAGATGTTTCGGCAAATCCCCCCAGGAACCGCCCCGCAACACACGGTAAGACCCTTTCAAAGATCCTTGAGGATTATCACGAGGACTTTTTTCATAATATTTTCTCCCATACCAATCAGATACCCATTCCCAAACATTACCCGACATATCATACAAACCAAGAGAATTCGGTTTTTTTGTTTTTACAGCATGGGTTTTCATTCCTGAATTATGCTCATGCCAGGCATGATCTTCCAATTCCTTAAAAATGCTTGTCCCTGACCATACTACCCTTTTCCCTCTTCCCCGTGCCGAATATTCCCATTCCGCTTCTGTGGGAAGTCTATAATTCATACCGGTATTGCTGTTTAGCTTTTTAATAAACTTCTCAATATCATTCCAGGATACTTTCTCAACGGGGCAGTCTTTCCCGCATTTATTAAAATTAGATGGATTATTTCCCATTATTTCCTGCCATTTCTCCTGTGTTACCTCATGCTCTCCAAGATAAAAATTACCCACACATACCTTATGGACAGGTCTTTCATCCGAATTTCCAACCTCATATGTGTCTCCCATATTAAAACAATCTCCTTTGATAAAAATCATTCCTTCAATGGGCCTGTCATTGTTATGGGAAACGCCACTTACTTCAGGATCTGTCTTAATGACTTGAGAGTCTTCGGCAAAGGCACGCGATAAAGGCGCATGAATTAACAACATAACATTCATGTAAAAAATTATTCTAAATATGATTTTATTTATTATAAATCTTCGCAAGAGAACTTCCTATTTTCACATTCTCAATAAAAAAACATACAAACATCTCTCAGATATTGCAAATAAAAGTTTCAATAAATGGTTGAAAGAATAATTTTTCTATGATAGACTTTAGCTCTTTTTTTTTGTTGAATTAATTACTCTTAATTATATTAATTATATTAATTATATTAATTTTTTTGTCAACTTTCCACTTCGAAACAGTGAGAAAGATGAGTTTTATAATTTAGTAAACTTTTTTTAAGGAATCCAAATGGGTAATAATGAAAAAACTAATAGATATGACATTGAGCAAATAAATGAAGCCAGGCGTTTGTCTGGTTTAAAAGAAATACGAACAAAAGGTCGCAGTTGCCTTCGCTGTGGCAGAAAATTTGTTTCAGAAGGGGATCACAATCGTTTGTGCGATACCTGCCGCAAAGTCAGCGTAAGTGAATTTGTATGATACCTATAGAAGGTTTTCTTAACCTCTTGATTCACTTGCATCTTTCACAAAACTTTTACTACCATTCCCCTGATAGACATATTGCATAGTGTAGCAACTGCTTATTCTTTTTTCCTCTTTCTTGCAATAAAAATTTATAACCTGCATTTTGGCGTAATTTCCCTCAGCAGTTTTTATTATAAAAACATTTTTATGTGACTTAAGGTAATGGTCCCAGAAACTATATTTATACCATTTTTCTAAGTTAGCATTATTAGAATCTGGTACAGGGGGAGGACTAATATTTTTTATAAATTTCGAATCTTCAGGAACTTGAGTTAAAGAATCAAAATCTGTGGTTCCCAGTTTTGCGACTGAAACCTGCCCCTTTTTACTTTTATCTCCCCAATTAGATGCAATATTCGCGCGGCTAAATGCCAGATCCCAACTCTCTGGTGCCGACTGATTTGTAACACCTGGGATAACACTTCCCCTGGAAAAATCAAAAAATACCCAATTATCTATATCAGTTGCTTCAAAAGTATATATTACTGTGTCTGTTAATTTTTTGCCTACCTTTATTGGATCAATAGATGATACGGTGTATAACTTTTCTGGCTTTTCCTTTAAAAGATCGGGCATTTGAATATTCATTTGACCCATCATAATTCTATAACCGATCTCAATTGAAAGAAGCATAAGAAATATATAAACAATATTAGGAAGATATTTCAATAATCTTTTCATATGACTAAAGTTAAGGTATTTAGTAATTCTTGCAATCAGTGAGTATAATAATTAAACTACCTTGCATAAGCTATGAAATTTCCGAGACGTGAACATTATTTTGGCTCTATTCTTAATAGTGTAAAATATATATGATTCTATTAAAATATTTTAGCTACTTTAAAAACAATTTTTTTTTAAACTATTTAAGATCTATCGCAATGGTCTTAATTATTTTATTAGTTTTTTTGGAAAATAACGTTAGTGGACAGAAAAAGACATTCACCGCAAAAATAAATAAAGATGGTGTTCAAGTAATTGAGATGAAAGCAGGTGACTACTACTTTTCTCCTAATTTTATTACTGTAAAAGTTAATGTACCGGTAGAAATTAAGCTTATCAGAAAATCAGAATTCACACCACATAACATAATGCTAAAAGCGCCTGAGGCAGGTATTAATATTTCTACGTCTATAATGCGAGAGCCTAAGGTTATAAAATTTACACCTGTCAAAACCGGGAAATATCTTTTTATTTGTGATAGAAAAGTATTCTTCTTTATAAAACACAAATCAAAAGGCATGCAAGGCATACTTAAAGTAATCGAATAAATTTTTTAGAAGTTTTTTCCGCATTGTCCGAGATTTTGTCATCCTTATCCCCTGTAGTGTTTATGGTGCATATGGAAAAACACCAAAAATCTAAAATAAGTTCTTTTGCTTTTTCCAAAACTGACGACCCTTCCACAAAAAAATACTTTTTCATAATCATTTCCGTACTGGTTGTGATATCCATTATATCTTTTACGGCATGGAATAAGGCGAGGGTTGAGCTAACTGAGATACATATTTCTTCGGAAGATAAACAGAGATTGGGAGAGCTTGTCCTTAAAGTTGCAAGCAATCCCAGAGACCTAAAGAAGGTTTATAATGGTTTTTGGAATGTTTTGGATAAATACAACTCATTATCCGCGTATCAGCTCTCTCATTTGAAAGAAAATATGAGAGAGTTATTTTATTTACCAAAACTATTTTTGGAGGATGCCGGGAATACTGTAAAAAACCAGAGTCCCTTTAAAAGCATTGAGAGAGATAGACTCGAAAAATATTTTCTACAGGAAGGCTTTTTAACTGAACAACAGGTTGAAGATGATAAAGAGACCATGAAACTTATCGCGCTAAAGAAACCCTTAAAAGCGTCTCATGGTTTGGAAATAATTATTGAAGAAAAGCGTATCGGTGAAATGCTGCAAAATTGGAATGATAAAGAGATTGAAAAAATTATAGACAGGCTCTTTACTCCTTTAAAAGATTCCCCTACCGCGGAGGCAGGGGGGAAATAAATTTTTGTCACTTTTATATGGTGTTTACTTGCGGATTGTAATATTCAGCTGACCAATAATTTAACAACCCCCTATATCTCCATTTTCTAAGGGGGGACACCATTGCTTAATTTACCCTATTTAATATAGCGCAACTAGGATATAAATGCCATAAAGACATTTGGTTTCTCGTGCCTTTTTATCCCCACAAGTCTTCTATTGACTGTAACGGCAGTGGTGCAGCAAGCTTTTGATTTTCCGGCTTTTTATGAAACTGGCTATCGTAAGTAAGAGCAAGCCAGATGGCCAGAGCGGGATAGTCATCTATCCAGGGCATCATTGGGGTCTCTTCCACTCCTTCCGAGACGCTTTTGAACCAGTCCGCATGGGTCCAGTCTTTCATTGGTCTGTCGTGGTTTCTTGATTTAGACAGTGGGTTTCTCAAGTCGCGTGCCCCTTCCATAAGCACAACACCGTCTTTCCCATGGCAAACAGAGCAGTTTAGATCTTCATAAATTTCTCCTTCGAAGACCTTTTGGCCAAGGGCAACCATTTCAGGATCTTCATCCCATGGGACAAGATTTTTTACATTTCCCCGCACAGGCATCTTTTCACGATTCCAGAGTGTTCCGAGATATGCTAATAATGCGTCCATTTCCGGTGGGGAAATTTCTTCCCCGAAATAAGTCGGCATGGCTTTCTTTGATTTCTCATCTTCAAATCCCATTGCCTGCTTTTTCTTTGGATCCAAAATATGCTCTTTTAAATATTCCGGTGTCTGAAGCCCTATTTGCCATAAATCAAAATCAGGTCCTCTATCGGAAGAACCTTCACCGGAAGCTTTATGGCAATTAATACATTTATTGGCAAGAAACACTTCTTTTCCTGCCGCTATGAGTTTCGGGCCGGGTTCAACTCTTACAAAAGGTGGCTTATTAATTTTTGCAATCTCAAATTGTGGATCAAACTGGGGTAAAGCAAAGCCAACAACGGTGTAAATAAGCCCGCCTAACAAGAACGTCCCAAGTAACAGAGCCAATCGTCCGCCAGTACTTTCCGGATTTTTCAAGGGCGGCAAGTCAAGAAGGATGTAAAGTAGAAAGCCGGCAAATACGAAGATATTAAATACAAAAACGAAAGGATATGTAAAACCCACATAGCTGGTGCCAACAGAAACAACTACCGCACTAATAACATACCCAATTACATTTTTAAGCCAAATATTCATTTTTCCTCCTAGAAGTATAAAACGGAGAGGCTCCGCAACCGAATGGGGCTACCGCTCCAGTAAGCAAATAAAAAAAAATTTCAAAAAGCAAGCTTTTACAGAGTAGTAATCTAATGGACTAATGTTCACTGCCTGTTTTACCTGCCTTTAATTGGAGCCAGATAACTCCGCTTAGAATCAGAAAATATACCAGAGTTATCTCGGTTATTAATAATGATGAGTCTTTTAAAGCAGGCGTATAGGCATCAGGCGTCATATCCTTAAAAACCCTGTAAACATGGAAGTTTCTACGCGCCAGGGACCTGATAGCACCCATTAAACTCATCAGCCATATTCCGGAAAATGCTAAAAAGATTAATCCCACTTGGGAGATAGGGTTAATTTTCCCCCATACGACTGTTCCTTTTCTCATGGCTACCCTGTATAAAACAAAATTGACAAAGGTAATAAAGACCAGACCAAAAGAAGCCTTAATTTTTATTCCCATGACACCCATAAAGGCCAGATCACCGGATAATTCCATGATACGCATATACTCGCTTTTTTCCATACCCTCAGGGATCATGCCCGGCTCCGGTACCATGGTGGCAAAGACATGCCTGGGGCAAAACCAGAGAGCGGCGCAAACAAACATAATCGCAAAGTTTATTTTTACCCATCTTAAATATTTTGGATCCCCTTTAATACGTTGCATACTCACATATATATAATAACTGCTGCCGATAAATAAAAAGCCAACCAGCACCGCCTGAAGTTCCATATACATGGAAAGGCGATCCGACATAATATACATACCGATATTCGGATCGTAGGCATATAATTCCCTGGCCAGATAGTATCCCATCAGCGGGAGCGGAAGTAAAAAACCAACACCTAAAGTATTTCCAGTATATCCCTGCCAATCGTAAAAAGCCCTTTCTTCGTCGTTTTTCGCGAAAAGATACATAATCGCGGCGATCACACCTACAAGATAACCTCCAAAGGTAAGGTTTCCAACCAGCCTGTGGTAATTGAGGGGCCACCATGAATAATTATTAATCCAGGCCCATTCTCCAAATGTGGCTATCTCCTTAATGGAGCCCTCAACTTTGGGGGGGGTTGTCATCATAGCGGCCGGGCCGTCCATAAGCAGAAGGAGCGAAATCCCCGCCACATTTAATAAAATCCCGATAAGAATATGTACGCCCTTTCTGTTGGCTTTGTTGAGAGGATCCCAAGTATAATAATAAAGATACATAAAACCAGTTTCTACAAGAAACAACATGGGGTACCAGAAGGTTATCAGGTCATTAAAACCTCGAAAGAACCAGGTAGTAAAGGTCGGATAATAAACAATGAGGCATAAAGCAAAAAACCCACCGGTTAGGGCAGTAAAGCTGTAACACATTACAAACACTTTTGTTACTTCATAGGCCAGTCTTTCATATCTTTCATCCCTAGTTTTCAAAAATAGACATTCCGCGATAACAGTATATAGCGGAACGCCAAGAATAAATGACGCGAACAGGATATGGAGCTGAGCGATAACCCAGATCAGGTTCCGATTTGAAAGGCCGAAATTGAACTTGTTGACCGGAAGATCGTTATAATCTTCTCTCTTAACCATATCTCTGTTTGGGTTGTCCGGATTGGTTTTAAACTCCGGAAACGGCTCAGTACCCATTGGGATTTCTACAGGCTGTATTTCTCCTTCTGCTGTTTCTTCTTCCTCAGCTTCTTCTTCCTCTTCCTCATCTTCGAGAAACTCGCCCTCAGCTTCTTCTCCCTCAGCTTCTTCTGGCTCCGAGACTTCCTCAGCAGCAGAAACTGCCTCAGCTATGGCTATAAAAGGGGATGATGGGGAAATTATATGAGCTCCCATATAACAAAAGGACAAGAAAAATAAAGCGATAAAAATTAGGGTTAATTTTTTGTACAAAAAGATTGTTTTAATATTCACTAAAAAATACCTCCTTATAATAAGTAAAACTTTTCCCCTGTCAAAGCGCCATGCAGCTACGCCAAATAGAAAACAAATTAAAATATAAGACTTTATTAAAATCTGTTAAGGTAAAACTCCTATTTCTTCAACCCGATCATTAGTATAAAACCAATAGCAAAAAAACCGATTACTCCCACATACCAGTCAATAAACAAAATTAAAACTGAGGTAACAAGGCCAATGATGCCAATATACCAGTCAATATGCTTATCAATTAACTCTCTCATCGATTTCACCCCTCAAGTATAAAGTTATATGCATTTTTAAGGTAATAACTTTAACGTAAATAATGAATCGCGATTTTAACTTTATAAAAACTTTGAGTCAAGGTTTTTACATAGGTACAACAAATCTGTATAATCTAAATTTAAAAAACTGTTGCAAAAAAGAACGGTTTTAATTAACGATCATATGGCAAAAAAATCTTTAATTACTTTAACTTCTGATTTTGGATACCGCGATCCTTTTGTCGGAATCATGCAGGGGGTAATGTTAGGGATAAACCCCTCTCTGCAGTTTATCCACTTGACTCATAATATAGAAGCTCATAACATTTTGCAGGCAACTTATGTTTTTGAAACCGCATATTCCTATTTCCCTGCTGGTACTATTCATTTGGTCGTGGTAGACCCGGGGGTTGGAAGTAAGAGGAAATCTCTTCTCGTAAAATCGGAGAAATATTGTTTTATTGGCCCTGACAACGGTGTTTTATCCGCTGTTTTCCAGAAAGAAAAGGGACTGGAAGTTTATCAAATAGACCCGGAAAAATTTATTTCTGGAAAAATAAGCTTTACCTTTCATGGAAGGGACGTCTTCGCACCGGCAGCCGGTTTATTTTCTTTAAACCATGATCCTGCAAAGTTAGCTCATAGAGTGGAGAGTTGTAAAAAAATTGCCCTGCCGTATCCCCAAAAAATTGATACACATAGTTTTTCAGGAGAGGTTATATATATCGACCGCTTCGGTAACCTGATAACCAATTTTTCCGAACGGTTCATGTGTCAACATATTGACCGGAAGCCGATAAAAATAAAAATCGGTTCCTGCGTGATCACAGGTTTGAAATCGCACTATTCGGAGGCTAATCCCCGGGAGGTATCCGCTTTGATTAATAGCTGGAATAATATAGAAATATTCCTTTCTTCTGCAAACGCGGCAGATTTTCTAAAAACTCGAGTGGGAGACGTGGTAGAAATAGAGACCGGTTAAGGTTAGGCATCGCATCGAAGCCGCACTGCCAAATGAATTACTATTCCCTCACCCCCTTTTTTAAGGGGGAGTTTGGAGTGAGTATTTCCCTCTATCAAGAAGGGTGTCCCTCCGGGACAGGGTGTGTTAAAAAAGTTGCTAAAATGGGACACCACGTAGGGTATCTCACTGTGGAAGCAACGTATTGCAGATTAGCAATACCAAGAAAAAAATTATGCTTTAAGTGAAATTCCAGACTATCATTTCCCAGAAGTCGGAAAAATTTTTCCCCACTTCTCTTACAACGGTTGGTTCAAAACCGCTGTGCATCATGCAGTTCGCACAGCGTGGATCTTTTCCTGTTCCGTATTTTGACCAATCTGTTTTTGTCATTAACTCTTTAAATGTTTTATAATGAGTGTCCGTAATCAGGTAACAGGGGCTTTTCCAGCCCTGCGAATTATAAGTTGGGTTGCCCCAGGGGGTGCACTCTAAATGCCGTTTTCCTTTTAAAAATTTCAGGTAAAGTGGGGTGCTCATAATTGGGAGTTTTTTTGAAATACTGCTGATGAATTCAAACTGCCTGTGAGTTGCCTGTCTGTCGAGAAATATTTTCTTACTTAAGACGTCATACTCAAACGCCGGTGCCGCTAAAATACCATTTATATTAATATTCTTCAGGAAATGAAATAATGTCTCGATTTCTTTTAAATCCGTCTCTTTATAGATAGAAGTGTTCGTGCAAACTCTGAAACCGGCCGCTCTGGCTTTTTTGATTCCGCTAATCGCTTTATCAAAAACTCCTTTTTCACCTGAAATCTTATCATGAGTTTCCGCCATCCCATCGAGGGAAACATTAATATGTAAAAATTTATTAGGGCGAAACTTTTTTAAAGATCTTTCCAAAAGCACTCCATTTGTACATAGATAAATATGCTTTTTGCGTCGAACTAGTTCCTCAATAAGCTCACCTATCGGTTGATAGAGAAGTGGTTCACCGCCGGTAACAGATACTACCGGTGCTCCGCAGTCATCCACCGCTTTAAGAGCTATTTCAAGCGGCATTGTGTCATTAATAGTGGATTCATATTCTTTTATCCTGCCGCAACCGGCACATTCTAAATTACAGGCATGAAGCGGTTCCAACATTAAGACTAATGGAAATTTTTCTTTCCCTGAAACGCGCTGTTTAAAAAGGTATGAGGATAAAGATAAATTAAGACTGAATGGAAATCTCATTGGAGTTTTGACAAAAATTTTTCAAAAGAAGCCAGGATATTTTCTTTTACAGAGATTGATTTTTTAATAATATTGTGGGTATTCCGCCTTGCCCTGGAAAAATCAGCTTTAACAATTTTCATTTCCTGTTCAAGGGTTTTCTATGTAAACCCTATTTCAACCGTTAACTTTGCGGCTACATGTAATGTGGGGTCATTGATCAATTGTTCTTTAGGACCAATATCTTTTTTCAAATCAATTCTGAGTTGCCGTATACCCATTCTCTTCATCTCGCGAAAAGCAACTTCCTGCTCCCGCTGAATTTCATATTTAAGAAGCCCAATTCCTTTTTAAAGAACTGAAATAATCTTTTCATCATTTCCCTCCGCTTTCTGTTGCGCATCTTCCGCTGAAATATATTCGGAAAACAATGATAAACAGCTTCACAGTACGGCAATGAAGAAGAATAAAAATGTGCTCCTGTTGTTCACGGAATAACACTGGATAATTTGTATTCTTATGTTTTCTCCCGGTTGGCTGCGGCTTCGCCGCATTGTGTAATCTGTGGTTCCTACTTCTATTTAAAATACTTTGTTTTCCGTTCCCGTTATAAGCCTCTTTATATTCCCAGTATGCTTTAATATTATAATCACGGCGTTAATCGATGCTGCCGCAGTAAAAGCCAAAGGAGTTGTTAATCCCCAGCATATTGCAGGCAGGGCAATGGCAGCTGATATCGACGCAAGCGAGGCATAACGAAACACTATTAAAACTAAAAACCATACTATCAATGATACTATAACCCCTGCAGGAATAATAACTATAAGCGCACCAAGAGAAGTTGCCACGCCTTTCCCTCCTTTTAATCCGGCGAAGATCGGAAAAACATGTCCTAAAACAACGAAAACTGCTGTTGCTGCTATCCAAACCTCCTCTAATACAAAAACAGTAAACAAGACAGGCAATACACCCTTTAGTACATCTGCTATCAGAGCTAATGCAGCTTCTTTTTTCCCCACAGTGCGTAAGACATTAGTAGCGCCGATATTCCCGCTTCCGTGATTTCTGATGTCAATACCTTTGAATAATCGGGCTATGATGAGGCTGAAAGGAATGGAACCTAAAAGGTAGGCCAATGTAAGAATCAGAATTATTTGTAGCATTGGATTTATGTTTCAATGTCGAGAAGGGAAGATGTCTCAGGTTCGGATTTTTTTGTTTTATAGAGCTTTACATAATTGGAGCCTTTATATGAATCGGTGATGAAATATGATCCGTATTTTTTGTACACATAAATTTCCGCCAAAGAAGGATTAGCCCAAAAAACGATCACACAAACTAATAAAAACCACAGAATATATTTGAAGCTCCCTGCAACAAGACCACGGGAAATCTGTTTGCTAAACATTTTCAGTTTAAAAAATCCTTTAAAATTTTAATTTTACGTTTTGACCTGAGCCGTTCTGTAGCTTTTTTTTCTATTTGCCTCACTCTTTCCCTTGATAAATGCATTTCTTTAGCAATTTTTTCCAATGTAAACGGGCCTTTTTGATCAAAACCAAATCGGCACCGCAATACCTTTTCTTCGCGTGGTGATAATTCCTTTAAAAACTCTTCTATTTTATATCTCAGGGAATCCAGTAATACATTATCCTCGATCGAATTCGTATTCTTTGATTTAAGAAGTTCCAGATAATTAGCTTCCTTTTTATTTTTCAGAGGGGCATTCAAAGATAAATGGGATCTGTATGCTCTAAGAATTGATTCAACCTCCTCAACTGAAAGGCCGAGCTCTTTAGCCAAATCTTCAGATGTTGGGACCCTTTCGTGCTCTTGGAGAAAAGCCTTATTTTTTGCATTAATTTTATTCAGAAGAACTGCCTGCTTGGCCGGCAGTCTTACAGCGCCTGACTGCTCCGCCAAGGCATGCCTTATCGCCTGGCGAATCCACCAACTTGCGTAAGTAATAAACTTTACATTCCTGAAGGGGTCAAACCGGAGCGCTGCCTGTATAAGTCCTATATTTCCTTCGCCAATTAGATCCAAAAGAGAAACGCCACATCCTTTATATACGTAAGCAACACTTACAACATATCTCAAGTTTCTTTGCACCAATTCTTTGAGTGATTCTTGATCTCCTTTTTGGATTTTCTTTCCCAAAACATACTCATCTTCTCTTCTTAGTAGAGGAATGTTGCTTATTTCTTTAAAGTAGGCCTCAAGGGAACTTTCAAAATCATAGATTCCTGCGTGTTGAGAGTGACGATAGTTCCCCGCTTTTTTAGTATTTAAAAGCCTTTTCTTTACCATTTTTGCTCCCTATTTTCCCTTAAGAGAAGCTAACCTGCTGCGAGCATCAGCTTTATATATGCTATTGGGGAATTTTTGAACAAGATTTTTAAAAGCAAAATAGGCTTTTTCTTTATTCCCTTCTTTTAAATAAGATTCTCCTAATAAGAAAATTGCTTCATCTAAAAATTTTTGCTTAGGGTAATTTCCCAGCAATTCATCCATTCTGGTAATAACAGATTGATATGCTCCTACACCAAAGTAGTACCGGCCAATGTAAAGAATATTTCTAGCCAATTGCCTGCGGCAAATTACTTTTTTTTGCCTAGCAAGTTTCACATATTTTCCATCAGGGAAAGTATTAATTACCTTTTCGAAATCTTCCAGCGCCAAATAGGTATTGGTCTGGTCATTTTTATAAGATTCCATCTGTTCAAAACTACACATTGCTTTAAAATAATATGCTTTAGCTGTTTGTTGATTAGCCGGATATTGTTCAATAAATTGTTCAAAATGAAATTTTGCTTCTTCATAATCGCTATTTTGATACTGGCTTCTGGCTAATGCCATTAAAGATAAAGGACGAACCTTACTGTCGGGAAATTCATCCAGAATTTTTTTAAAAATTCCCGCGGCTTTTATATAGTGTTGTTCGGCATATTCTTCTATTCCCTTTTTGTACAGCTCTCCCACCGTCAAAGTTTTATCTTCCTGAAAACCAGCACATCCCACAAGCCCCAAAGATAAAATCGTGAAAATTACTATTAAACTTTTTTTGTACCATAGTTGAAGGGGAGACATCTTTTTTAACACCACAAAACAAAATTATAGGAAGGGTTTTTTAAAGTCAAGGCAAAACCCCTTGTGTAATTATAACGTAAAAATAATTAAATAGTTGATTCTTTTTCATTAATTTGTTAGAAACAATCTATTATTAAACGATATTTTTCTTATTACCTTCAGGAGAAGGATGAAAAAATTAATTTTATTGATTTTTATTTTTTTCTTTACGGGATGCTTTTGGAAAAATTCAGGCGAACCGGAGAAACAAACAGAGATACAGGAAACTGGAGAGAGTATTTTAAAGGTTCAAGTTTCTCCTCATGTTCCTTCCATGATTTCAAAAAGAATAGGGGTCATACCTTTTACCGGGGCAGAAGAAGATCTCGGATTATTTCTCTCTACCTCTATAGCGGATCACCTTGTGTTATCCGGTCTTCAGGTAATTGAGCCTAAATATCTGTTAGCTGAACTGGAGAAATCACTAAGTGATAGAGAATCATTTCATGATTCAATAACAAATGAATGGGAAGAATTTAAGAAGTTCTTTAATAAAAAAGACCACAAACCCATAATTGGCAATCTAAAGCAATTGAAGAAGCTGGATATAGTTGATTTTCTTTTAGCAGGGCGTCTTAATATCAAAAAAAAGGGGTTTTTTTTTAAAAGCAACAGCATAAATTCGGCTAATTTGAAGCTTATCGACATACAAAATGGAGCAATAATTTATAGTTTGATTTATAGTCGAGATGAGGAAGAAGATGTAACACCCCTTGAATTAAGTGAACAATTTTCCGATGCCCTTATTACGGCAATGCAATAATTTTTTTCTTTTTATTTTCTGACAGTGTAACTGCTACCTCAAGAGCCGCAATTAAGCTCCCTGTCTCTGTAAGTCCTTTTCCTGCAATGTCGTAAGCAGTCCCGTGATCAACGGAAGTTCGGATGATCGGAAGTCCTAGGGTGACATTCACTCCTTTGCCAAATCCCTCCATTTTGACAGGAATCAGTCCTTGGTCATGGTACATAACAATAACTACGTCAAGCTCCCCTCTTTTGGCTTTTACAAATAAAGAGTCCGCCGGGTAAGGGCCTGTCACATTAATGCCATGCTCTTTCGCCTTGTCAATGGCTGGCAGTATCTCGTTTACTTCCTCATTGCCAAAAATCCCGCTGTCTCCCGCGTGTGGGTTAAGTCCGGCTACAGCAATACGGGGCGTATTGATTCCAAAAAGTTTTAGGGAATGATTTGCTAAGGAAATTGTTTTAAAAATTCTGTCTTTTTTTATAAATTCATTTACCTTACATATGGCTACATGAGTAGTTACCAATACCACCCTGATTTTCCCACCTATCAGCATCATAGCAACATCTTTAGTATCAGTAAGTTCAGCTAACATTTCTGTATGTCCTGCATACGATAAACCTGCTAAAGCAATGGACTTTTTATTGATGGGAGCTGTTACAATAGCAGAAACTTTATCCGCTAATGCCAGTTCTACAGCTTTTTTAATATATTCATATGATGCTTTTCCTGAATCATTGTTTGCTACTCCCTGTGGAATATTGGGCGGGAGATTTTTCGTATTCAGGATATTAAGTTGTTCTGGGGAAAAATCAGCTTCTGAAATATCATCAACTGGATTTAAATTAATCGGTATGTTAAGCTCCTTTCCCTTTTTGTGTAAAAAAGAATAATCCCCTATAACAATAACGCGCCAGGGCCTTTCTTTAAACTTAAAAAAACCTTTTAAAATAATCTCTGGCCCTATTCCGCTGGGATCTCCCATTGTCAGGGCTATGGGAATGTTGTCATTTATTCTCATTATGGAAAGCCATGATATCGCTTTTAGAAAATATGGATTCTACGTGTATTCCTAATTCTTCAATAGCTTCCTTACCGCCTTCTTCTCTATCTATCAAAGCGATAGCAGAAACGACATTTATATTAGATTCTTTCGCCCTCTCGATTGCTTTTATTGTTGAACCCCCTGTGGTAATAACGTCTTCAATGATAATCACATTATCCTTTTCATTCAGGTTTCCTTCTATCCAGAGCTTGAGCCCGTGTTTTTTGGGCTCTTTACGAATACAAAATGCTTTTATTGCCCTACCATTTTGATAGCTGATTAAAGAAGTCGCTATAGCAATAGGATCAGCGCCCATCGTAAGCCCGCCAATAGCGTCAACCCGGAAGTCTTTTATCCGTTCGAAAAAAATATTTCCAACGAGAACCAGTCCTTCCGAACTTAGAGTGGTTGCCTTGCAATTAAAATAATATTGGCTCTTCAGTCCGGATGCCAGTGAAAAAACAGGTTCTTCGCTGTATTGAAATGAATTTTTGTGGATTAATTCTAATAACCTGCTGTAATAGTCGGTCATTTTTTCTTAAAAAGGGAAGCAAAATAGAGTGAATGCCTATTATATATTAGGTTTTCGATCTATAATCAAACTAAATTAACAATACTTGACAAAAATAGTTAGGTATTATATTATTTTTTAAAGTGCTTTTGACATAATTAAATCCCCCCATTTTTCCGTTTGCAGAAGGAAAACTGGGGGGATTTATTAATAGTGATAAGAATGAATAAAAACTTAAATGGTTCAGCGAAAGATGTAACTGATTTAATTGGCTCAACGCCAATGGTCCGCCTCAGTCAGATTGTAGAGAGAGAGATGGCAACCATTTACGCTAAGCTGGAATCTTTAAATCCCGGGGGCAGCGTTAAAGACCGGATTGCACTAAGCATGATTGAAGACGCGGAACAAAAAGGCCTGATTAAAAAGGGAGATACTGTCGTTGAACCGACAAGTGGAAATACCGGTATTGGTTTGGCCATGATAGGCGCTGTAAAAGGCTACAAAATTATACTGGTAATGTCTGAAAGCATGAGCTATGAAAGAAGGTTTTTATTAGACTGTTTCGGAGCAACCACAAAATTAAGTGGAATAGAAAAAGGGATGCAAGGCGCAATTGATCAGGCAGAAGAAATTGTCAGCAAAAACC
>CAJXCL010000006.1 GCA_913051775.1 uncultured Nitrospirota bacterium
CTATTGGAATGCAGATTATGGCTAAACATTTTGATGAGGAATCTATTTTCCGGTCCGCTTTCTCTTTTCAACAGAACACAGATCATCATTCAAAAAAACCTGATCTGTAACTTTTATGATAAGATAAGCAGGATAAACAGGATTATAACGCGCTTTCTTCAAATTCCTTCTCTACTCTTTGTTTGCTCAATCCAGAAATTTTCATTTAGACGTACCTACTATTAAAACGCTACAAATATTGATTTATTCCAATTTATTAAAAAAAATAATTTTTCTGGGAATAAAAGTGATCACCTCATCGTTACTATTATACCCCAGGGTAGTGGATTTTACACCAAAAAAAGGAGGTGAATTGATCTAAAGGTTTGAATTTTTACTTGTTATTACTTTAACTTTTTCAAATAGAAAGGAAGAGAAAGGTTAAGGGTTTTTTTTAGAAGTGCAATGACTGTGGCATAGTTTCTTACATCGATATGGTCGATACACTCCAAATAACGAATACCGTTGACATTTTTTGATTTGCTAGTATAGAATTTAATTATGCAAAATAAATTCAGAAATATAAGTCGCCTGATTGCAGTATTTATTTTAATACCCGTTTATTCTTTCGCAATTACTCTAAACCTTGAGGAAAGGGTCATAGAGCATACATTAAAAAACGGTCTTAAAGTCCTGATGATGGAGAGGCACCAGTCTGCCACTGTAACCGCCTATATAAGAATGAATGTAGGATCTGTCGATGAAACTACAGGTAATACCGGCATTGCCCACATGCTGGAACACATGCTCTTTAAGGGAACTAAAACTCTTGGCACGATGGATTATGAAAATGAAAAACCAATCCTGGATGAAATTGATAAAGTTGCAGAGGAGTTGGATGCTGAGAGAAGAAAAGGAGCAAGAATAGATAAATCCAGAATCAGGCAATTGCAAAAAAGATTAAAGGAACTCCAAGCCGAACATAAACCATTTGTGATACCGGATGAATTTTCTCAACTTTACGCTAAAAACGGAGGAGTAGGGCATAACGCCGGCACCGGTAACGACGGGACAACGTATATGATCCGCCTTCCGGCGAACAAACTGGAACTCTGGGCGGCAATTGAGTCGGACAGGATGAGAGAGCCGGTGTTAAGAGAGTTTTATGCTGAGCGTGATGTGGTTATGGAGGAAAGGAGGATGCGTATAGAAAATTCTGCGGGAGGAAAACTTTACGAACAGTTCATATCCGCTGCGTTTACGGCTCATCCTTATGGAGTGCCAATTATAGGATGGTCGTCTGATATTAAGAACCTCTCAAAAGCGGAAACAAAAAAATTTTTAAAGACTTACTACTCGCCTAACAATGCTATCATAGGAATTGTTGGCGATATTAGTCCAGACGAAGTCATTAAACTGATAGAAAAATATTTTGGCGATATTCCTTCACAACCACAACCCTCGCCTGTTTTAACTATTGAGCCTGAACAAATAGGTGAAAAAAGGGTCGAGGTTGTTCACGATTCCGAACCTGAGTTGCTTATGGGATACCACAAACCAACCTTACCGGATCATGAAGATTATGTTTTTGATGTCATGGATAGCATCCTGAGTAGCGGTAGGACATCCCGTTTATACAAAAGTATTGTTTTGGAAAAACAAATTGCAACTGACGTAGGCACTTTCTCAGGCCCTGGTTCCCTCTATCCCAATATGTTTGTTTTTTCAGGAACTCCAAGGTACCCTCATACTGTTGAGGAACTGGAACAGGCCATTGAAGAAGAGATCGAAAAATTGAAGACGCAACCGGTCACCAAGAAAGAACTTCAAAAAGTTATCAACCAGATGGAAGCCGGTTTGGTCCGGGGACTTAAATCCAATTCAGGAATGGCGTCAAAACTAATTTATTATGAAGCAATTGCCGGAGACTGGAAATATTTTCTAACCCATATTGATAAAATTAAACAGATAACGACAGAAGATATTATGAAAACTACCCGGAAATATCTTGTGAGTCAGAACAAAACAATTGCATACATTAAAAAGAAGCAGTGATTAATTGGCAGGAAGCAAATTCTATGGTTTTGAATACTGAATTAATTAATGTATTTATGATAAATATTCATCACAGACAAAGAAGTTTGTCCATTCCACTCGGCGAGAAAAAATAGCACCTAAATCTTATGAAAAAAAAATATTTACAATTAATATTCATCATTGCTGTAACAGTATTTTTTCAAGCTTCTGCCTTTTCTTCGGAGAGAGTTCACCCGTCCGACTTTACCTACAAGTCCATCAATCTAAATCCGCCGGTTCCGAATAAAACAGTGTTAAAAAACGGCATGGTGATTTATGCCCTGGAAGATCATGAGTTGCCTATTTTTACTATTAACGCTGTAATTAAAACCGGGGCCATTTATGTGCCGGAGGACAAGACAGGGTTATCATCTATAACTGGCTCAGTTATGAGATCAGGCGGGACTAAAAATATGACGTGGAAAGAAATAGATGAAAAACTGGAATTTATCGCCGGGTCTGTAGAAACTTCCATAGGCTCTGACTCCGGCTCCGCAATCCTTTCTGTGATGACAAAAGATATTGACGAGGGCTTGAAGATTTTTGCCGATGTTCTGATGCACCCGGTTTTTGCTCAGGAAAAAATAGATATTACAAAAAATCAGGCAATTGAAGCAATCAGAAGAGAAAATGACAATCCCGGTCGGGTGGCTAGTAGAGAATTTAGAAGGTTATTGTATCGAGATCATCCTTATGGACGCAAATCTACTATTGAATCAGTTTCGAGTATAACAAGAGAAGATATTATAGCGTTCCATAAAAAATATTATCATCCCAACAATATCATGTTTGGTATTTCCGGTGATTTTAATAAAGGCGAAATACTGGATAAAATTCGATCAGTTTTTAAGGATTGGAAAAAGAAGGAAATTGATTTTGCTGAAGTACCGCCGGTTAAAAAAGACCTCAACAGGTCAGTCAATTATGTCTATAAAGACGTTAAACAATCGGTTATCCGTCTGGGGCATATGGGGCTTGATTATAGAAATCCGGATCATTATTCCGTAATACTAATGAATTATATTTTGGGTGGTGGTAGTTTTCAATCCAGAATGATGCAGGATATCAGAAACGACAGGGGGCTTGCCTACTCAGTATGGAGCTATTTTCAATTAGGCATGCGGGATATAGGAGTCTTCGCGTCAGGGACTGGCACTAAACTGCAATCAACTATAACTGTTATTAAGCTAATGGAAGATATTATAAAAGAGATGCGTGAAAGCCCTGTGAAGGATGAAGAATTAAGAAACGCGAAAGAATATCTTATAAATTCTTTTGTTTTTAAATTTACCTCTACTGCCCAGATAGTAAACCGATTTCTTACCTTTGAGCATTATGATTTGCCAACAAATTATTTAGAGACTTACCTTGAAAATATCAGAAAAGTAACCAAAGAAGATATTTTGCGAGTGGCGCAAAAATATCTTAAACCGGATCAAACAGTTATTCTTGTTGTTGGAAATAAGGAAAAGTTTGAAGCTCCGCTAAATAAATTTGGCCCGGTAAATGAAATCAAATTAAAAAGCTATAAGAATTAAAACATAACTCAAGCGATTGCATTCAAGTAAATAGAACACAGATATTGCTTTGCAGATTCGACCATGGAAGAGTACCTGCAAAGACTTAAAAGTGTTTAGCGAGCGTATTCCCTGTACTGAAGATTCCCTGCAGTCTCGCTGCAGGGAATCTTCAATTAGCGGGTAAATTAGCGGGTAAAGGAAGATAAAAAAACTGCAAGACTATTTCGATTTTATGTCTTCAATTTCTTTTTTAAGAACGCCAATTTCTCTAATATCCATATAAATATGAAAAAGCAGCAACCCCGTTAGCAAGATAAGCCATACCAAAGCCCATGTCGGCATAAAATCACCTCCTTTTGAGATGAACTATACGTTTTTTCCCGTAACATCCCAGTATTTTTTTAGAAAAAGAGTTTCCCATCTCGGTCTGTTTTTTTTAAAATATTTCATCAATGATTCGCGGTACATTTTCTTTCGGTCAAAAGGGACGGTTTCCGATCCCATACCGCTATAATGAATAACCCCTGAGCGGGGCAGGTACAGGACTTTCCAACCCTTTTTCCGGAGTCGATAAAACAGATCGGTTTCCTCTAAATAAAAAAAATAAATATCATCAAACCCGCCGACTAATTCCAAAGCTTCCTTCCGAATTAAAAAACAAGCGCCTCTAATGGATGGAACACTGTAGGCTTTAGAATCTTTGTAAAACATTTCTCTTATATCGGCTTTTAATTTAAAAAAAGGTTTTAATAATTCATGCCCTATAGTAGGCTGCGGGCAAACGGATTTCTGTATACTCAAACTTTGCTGATAAAGTCGCGGACCCACAACCGCTGCTTTTTGTTCATTATCTAACACCTCCACTAAACACGATACAGCTCTATTGATAACTTCTACATCTGTATTTATATATAGCAGATATTTGTTTTTTGCTGCTTTAAAACCCTGGTTGGCAGCAAAAGCAAAACCTTTATTTTCTGAATTTCGAATGATTTTAGTCTTTGGATACATTTTAACAGTCGTTTCTATAGCCTTATCAGTAGACGCATTGTCCACAAGTATCCACTCTGAGTTGTCGGGATGCGTGATTTGATCGTTTGCTGCTAATTTTTCTAAACATTTTTCTAAGATTTTTCCTGAATTATGAGAAATTATTATTATAGATATTTTATTCGATAACTCAGTAATTGGATTAAAATTATTACTGCTCCTGTTTTCCCAAACCTTTGTATATTTAAGAAAAGTATATAAGCTATAAAGCACTGACAGTACAAATCCGTGTATGCCGTCCCTGAAGCCCTGCCTTAAAAAAAACATCTTTGCAAAAACTAAGAAAGGATTTACCCACATCCAGAACGTTAAAAAAGGAACTTTTTTATGAGAAAGTTCCTTTGCTGAAAGAGATGAGTAGTTTTCCATCTTTTTCAAATAACTTGATATTGATTTGTATGTAAAATGCTCTATAGGTTTTTTCATGAAGCCCACAGATCCATTTACAATCACCTTTTCATGGACTTCCCGCAGTTCTACATAAGACGCATCTTTTTTAAAAAGCCGTAAAGTATAATCAGGCCACCAGCCGCTGTACTTAATCCATTTGCCCAGAAAGAAATTTCTTCTTGGTATGTAAAAACCATTAAAGGAATTATTATTTATTTTTTCGATGATCTCAGATTTTAATTCCGGAGTAATTCTCTCATCGGCATCAAGAATAAAAACCCAGTCTTTTTTAGCATGATCTACAGCTAACTGCTTCTGCTTTGAGTAACCCAGCCACTCATGTTGAAAGACCCTATCCGTATATTTTTTACAAATCTCCACTGTTTTGTCTTGACTGAAAGAATCAAGCACAACTACATCTTCAAAATCGCTGACGCTTTCAAGAGCATTCTGAATATTATTTTCTTCGTTCTTTGTAATAATGGTAACTGAAATTGGAATTTTCTTGTTCATTTTTTCAAAAAAATGCTTTAAAGACAGAAAATGCAGATGATACCGATTTCACCAACTATATTCGGGAAACAGTAAAAAACGTTCTTGTTCCAAAGCTCCAGTTTGGGAACAAGAGTATTTTTTTTGCGAACTCTGCTTCTTTGCGGTAAAAAAATATTCCCAAATAAAGAAGATTTTATGGAATAACAGTATTATGAAGTAAAAAAATGAAATAACTTGCAATGCAAAATGTATCACATTATTATAACCCTTTCAATATGTGGACTATTTTTCATACTGAGGCTTCTTTAGGCTGGGGTGGGCAGGAAATAAGAATCCTAAATGAATCAATGGGTATGCGAGATCTAGGACACGAGATCATAATAATAACTCCTGCCAACAGCACCCTCATGAAGAAGGCCTCTGATCGGAGATTTGAAGTAATATCTGCGTCTTTTAATAGGAAAGATTATCCTGCGACATGTTTTAAAATTTTAAAGCTGATTCAACTTAAAAGGCCGGATTTTATCAATACCCACAGTTCAAAGGATAGCTGGGTAGCAAGCTTTGCTGCAAGATTGTCTAACTACAAACCCTTTATTATTAGAACGAGGCATCTTTCTACCCCTGTCGCGACTAATATTTTTGGTTCTGTTATATACAAATTACTGCCTCACAAGATCATAACTACCGGCGAAACAATTAGAGAACAACTTATCGAAAGAAACCATGTATCTCCTGAAAAAATCGTATCTATACCGACAGGAGTGGATTTTAAATTATTTGATCCAAAAAAATCTAAAAAAAAAATACGAAGGGAACTTTCTTTGACAGAGAATACACCTCTTGTTGGAATGGTTTCCGTGCTGAGGAGCTGGAAAGGCCACAATTTCTTTATTGACGCGACTGCCACTGTTTTAAAAAAATTTTCCAATGTAAGGTTTTTAATTGTTGGAGACGGTCCTCAGAAAGAAAATTTAACTAAAATAATTCAAGAAAAAGGACTATCGGAAACTATATTTATGCTAGGACACAGGGAAGATATCCCTGAAATCATGGCTTCTTTTAATATACTTGTACACCCTTCTTTTGCTAATGAAGGAGTCCCTCAGTCTATTGTTCAAGCCATGGCAATGGGGGTTCCGGTTATAGCGTCAGATATCAAATCTTTAAGCGAAGTTGTTACCGATGGCAAAACAGGGCTCCTTTCGCCCAGGAAGGATTCTGGAAAGCTTGCAAAAAGAATAATACTGCTTCTTAAAAATAAAGAGTTGATGCGAAAAATGGGGAATAATGGACGAAAATTTGTTGTAGAAAAATTTTCTATGGAAAGAATGATAAGTTCTATAGAAAACTTATACAAGAATATGGTAGGAAACCTGCAGTAGTTTCAGTATAGCAATGATTAAAGCAGCCTGAGTTCTTGCGATTCCCAAAACCAATTTAATGAGATCGGTTTTTAATTCTCCTTCTTTATTTCGATTCCCAATCAAGTTGGGAATGACATTAAAGCGTTGCCCCTTTGTTTTCGGACAGCCTGAAAAAAATCATCCAATTTGGGTATGAATTGGTCATTAAATGGTATTAAAAAATATTATAATTAAAGAGATTGTATCGATTTCAAAAGCGCTGAATTTGCCTTAAAGGAACTATTCCTCTAAAACAAAGTAATAAGGTAAAATGATTATCAATGAAGATAGCTATCGTTTTAATGAAGTATAACCCTTTTGGCGGGTATGAACGGCAGGCAGCTCTTTTAGCGGAAGCATTTGCTGATCGTGGAGATAATGTCACAGTATTTGCAAATGAGTGGCTGGGGAACTCGCGTGCCGGTATTAAGTTTCAAAAAGTTCCGATGTTTAAAGGTATGTCCTGGCTTAAAGTTCTCTCCTTTGCCTTGTTTTCCAAACATTGTCTAAATCGTGAGGAAAATAATTTTGATATAATTATAGCCTTCGACAGAACCCTTGTAATGGATATTTACCGTGCCGGTAATGCTTGCCACAAAGAATGGATAAATTTTAGAAAACAACACGAAAGTATATTAAGTTTAATTTCCATAGCTATAAATCCACTCCACATTGTTATTAATGCAATAGAAAAATTTATTTTTTCTCAAATACAAAAAACTACCGGAAAAATTATTGTTCTTTCCGAAATTAGTGCTCTTCAGATTCGCCAGCATTATTCAGTAGAAGAAAACCGTTTTATTGTTGTACCTCCGGCAGTGGATTTAACACGTTTTGATAAGTCCAAATTACCGGTATACAGGAAAGAGCAGAGAAATAAATTAGGTATTGAAAAAAATACGTTGCTGCTTTTGCATGTCGGCTCCGGCTTTAAGATAAAGGGGCTTAACAGTACTATTGCGTCGTTATCAATTTTAATAAATAAAGGATTGCGAGCAGAATTGCTTATCGCGGGAAAGAATGGATCAGCGGTAAAAAAATATTTAAAACTCTGTCAAAAGATGGGGTTGGAAAACAATGTTCACTTTCTGGGAGGAGTTAAAGACATTGAGCGTTTTTACGCTGTTGCGGATATCTTTGTTATGCCGTCTCTTTTTGAAACTTTTGGCATTGCAACTATAGAAGCATTATCCTTTGGATTACCTGTTATAATAGGCAGAGGCGCGGGGGTTTCATCGATCGTCGAACAGGAAAAAATTGGAAAGGTGCTTAATGTGCCCGCTGATCCGGTTGAACTTGCTGACTTAATAGAGGAAACCGCTACAAATGAAAATGGCCTAAAGTCAGCAGGGAAAATTGATCAGGAAATTGAAAAAAGAATAGGCGTGTCTTTAAAATATGATCATAGTGAGATAATAAAAAAATATTTAACCGTTATCGACCAGGTGGCACAAAGAAAAACCTTTTAGTGCAAGATAATTTATGATTGAAAAAGAAAGATTTTTGGAAATGTTTTTAAATGTTGTACCTCCAGACCTTGGTGGTTACCTGGAAGGTAATGCCGGGGGATCATCTATCAGGAAAATTGAAGGTCAAACACTATATAAAATATGCAGTATTTTCCAACCTAAAACAATTGTTGAAACAGGAACTCATAGTGGTTGCTCAACAAATTACTTATTAAAGTATGCGGTGGAAAATAGAGCAACCGTCTATAGCTTTGACGTGGTTAGTAATGCCGGGGCAGACATTATTAAAGACCTGAGATCCGCCCTAGTACTAAATAAACCCAAAAGAAAGCTGTGGCGAAAGGATGTAAACCTTGAAGATATTAAAAAAACAAGAGATATGTTTATTGAAACTGCTCAAAGAGGAATAGATCTTTTTTTTCACGATTCAGATCATAGATATAAGAATGTAAAGTGGGAATTCGATAATATTACTTGTTTTATGGGAAAAGGGTCTCCGGTAATTCTTCATGATGTTTTAAATGATACAGCAAACCATGAAACTCATTTGCTATTTAAAGAAGTAGTTTGTAGCTGGAAACATATATTTGATACACCGAGTGGGCTTGGCTTAATAGTTTTATGAAACCATTAATCAGCGTTATTATAGGAACATATAATCATTTATCATATTTGCAGCTTTGCTTGCTATCCTTGGAAAGGCAAACCTTCAATAATTTTGAAGTGATTATTGCGGATGATGGGTCTGGAAACGAAATTGGAGATTGGCTTAAAACCTATGTTACTCGATTTTTCGTAAAACACTTATGGCAGGAGGACAAGGGTTTTAGAAAGTGCAAGATGTTAAATAGGGCTGTTCAAGAATCCAAATCAGATTATATAGTATTTATAGACGCAGATTGTATTTTGAGTAAGAATTTTCTTTCTGAACACTGGCGTTATCACGAAAAAGGAACTTTCTTGGGAGGAAGACGTGTATTGATAACAAAGGAGTTTGTAGAAAAAGTAACTGCTGAGATAATATTGGAAGGTAACTTTGATGGAATAAATCTATGGGGAATAAATCATATGCTTTCAGGTTATATTAAATACTATGAAGAAGCGTTAAGGCCGTTATATTATTTAAGAAAAAATAATTTCTTCAATTTAATGGGATGCAATTTCTCCATTCACAAATCTGACCTGCTTTTGGTGAGAGGATTTGATGAAGAATATGAAAGCAGGGGTGGGGGAGAAGATACCGATATTTCCTTGAGGTTAAAGACTGCCGGGTATAAGATGAAGTCAGTAAGATACCGAGCTATTCAGTTTCACCTCGGCCATGATATTCCTGAGGACAAATCAAAATCCGCAAAAATATTTTCTGAGAAAAAGAAAATGATTAAAACTGCTGCAGATGCTAAAAATATTAAGATATCATTGAGCGATATTCATTAATCTATTTTTAAGATGCAGAGAATTATTAAAATTTAATTAGTGGTACAACTTAAAGAGTTAAAATTGTGGAAATGGTTTAAAAACCCACACAATTCAAAGAATGAACAATGTGTTTTTTTTCATATCCCAAAATCTGCTGGCGTGTGGGTTCAGCACCTATTTGATCACTGGAACAACAAGTTGGGTAGAAAAATATTCTTAGCTCCGCCGCAACATTTTTTTTATTCATACGATTATAAGTGTGGCCTAAATGGCAGCATTAACTATGGAGGGATAAAAAAATATTTTAAAAGACATAATCTAAATAATTGTTTTACGATTTGTTCCATCAGAGATCCTTTTGAATGGTATCTTTCCTTCTTTATACGGTCGCATGGTTCGGATCCAGAATCTTCTTCCAGGAAAGGCCTTGTTCCTCATTATTCTACTTTCGATAAATTTATTCTCGATAACAAAATAAATTATGTTGGGGCAGTTAGACCTCACTTGAATGCCTGCAATAGTTTTGTAAGACTGACTTCTTTGAAAATGGATTTTGAACACTTAGTTTTAAATACATTCCTGAATTAACGGACTTTGTTAAAGATTCATTTATTAATTTGGAGCCAATTAATATTTATCTAATGTAAAAAATGCAAAGCAATGAGATGCTTTGAACAACAGTGAATTAAAGAAAAAATTTAAGGTTTATATTGATAATCACAAAACTGAAAATTTTTATACAGAAGAAATGATAAAATTAATTTATAAAAGAGATAAACTAATTTTTTACCTTTTAAATTTAGATAGTCCAATAATATTGCCTGAGCAAAAACTGTCGCAATATATTAATTCTCTCAAACTACATATCAATTTATAGATTATAAATGATCCACCTTTTAATTTGCCCACATGTTCTTGATTATGGCGGCTCACAAATAAGTGTTCATCACTGGGCAAAGCATTTAGATCCTTCAAAGTTTAAAATTACTATACTTGCTATGAAGGAGGGGGGGCTTTCAAATAAGTTTGAATCTAATTATTCAGTTTATTATGACGACATAGGCTATCCTAATGTTGAAAATTATATAAGAAGGTTTAAGCCAGATATACTCCATGCCTGTCCGGGAGGTGGTACCCCTCAAAAATATATTTCTAAAGCAGCGAAATTAGTTCCGGTTACGCAGACGATAATGTGTCCCAGGCTTGTATCAAACAAAAATGATGTTTCAGGTAGCATTGTGCTTTCAAAATATACTTTTTCACTTCAAAAAAACATAAAAGATGTTTTCCAGATTGATCCTCCTTTTGATATCACCGATTACGATACCAAACATTCAACAGAGTATTTTGGTTTGCCTGAAAATAAATTGATTGTTGGCTCGTTTGGAAACAACAGGCGTGAAAATTCTCATTTTATGAAAATTGTCAGATCTTATAAAAATAATGACGTCCATTTTGTAATAAAAACAAACAAAAAATATAAGTATTTATTTGGAAGAAAAAGAATTACTACAATAAATAGAAGTTTGAGCGAGAACGAGAAACTAAGTTTGATAAGATGTTTCGATATTTTTTTATACCCAACGTCTAATGAATCTTATGGGCTGGTTTTTTTGGAAGCCATGTCTCAATATGTACCTATTATAAGTTATGCTGATTCAGCTATTCCCGAGGTAATAGGAGACGGAGGTCTTTTAGCGCCTCTCAATAACATAAAGAAAATGATGGAACTGCTTGATGATTTGACAACAAATGATAATAAAAGAAGGTCTATAGGTCAAGTGGGATATAAATTATTCAGGAAACGCAATGACCCTAAACTTATTGCCAAAAAGTATGAAGTGTTTTTTGAAGAAATATTGGGGAAACAAGACAGGATTTAAGTTCAAAATTCCTTCTTCTAACCCGTAGAAATACATGTCTTTACAAACCACACTGTTTTTTCATCATTTTTAAATCAGATTCTACCATTTCACGAACAAGCTCATCAAAAGACAAGTTGTATTTCCAGCCCAGCTTTTTCTTTGCTTTTGAGCTGTCTCCAAGCAGGTTATCAACCTCTGCAGGCCTCAAGAACTTTTCGCTCAATTTCACATGCTCCCGATAATCCAACCCTGCAACGGTAAATGCCTTTTCACAAAACTCCTTTACAGAATGGTTTTCCCCGGAACAAATAACATAATCATCCGGTTTGTCCTGCTGGAGCATTGCCCACATGGCTTTTACATACTCCTTGGCATGACCCCAATCTCTTTTTGCATCAAGGTTTCCCAGTACTAATTTATCTTTTAACCCTTTTTTAATCATAGCTACATGGGAGGATATTTTTCTTGTAACAAACTCGAACCCTCTTCTTGGTGATTCGTGATTATAGAGGATGCCACTGCACGTATATAACCCGTAGGCCTCCCGATAATTTCTGATTAAGTCAAAACCTGCAACCTTTGAGATACCATAAGCAGATCTTGGATGAAATGGTGTATCTTCGTTTTGAGGCACTTCTTTTACCTTTCCAAACATTTCACTGGAACCTGCAAAATAAAGCCGAGCTTTAGGAACTATATCTCGAAAAGCGGAAAGAATATAATGAGTGCCATTAATATTAGTATTTAACGTTGAAAATTCGTCTTCAAAGCTGTAACTCACATAACTTTGGGCTGCTAAATGATATATCTCATCAGGTTGTATTGCTTTTATAGATTTATAGACACTGGCATGGCTTTCTAATGACGCTGGAGTTAAATGAATCTTATCCTTTATATGAAGGATCCTGCTCATCCTGTGATCTTCATCCTCTAACGCTACTCTTCTTACAAGACCGTATACCTCATATCCTTTTTCCAATAGAAGTTCGGCCAGATAACTTCCATCTTGTCCTGTAATTCCCGTTATTAAAACTTTTTTAGACATTTTTTATCTGATAACCCTATAATGAACGTCTTACAGAAGTTGACATTTGACATGTCAGTGCGAGCAAAGCATGGAGACCCTTCGGCAGGCCAAAGGTGACATAAGAACTGTCATAGTGATCCTGTCGAACCATAAATCCCGCACAGTTCGATTGATGATTAGGTACTTTACTTTCAGTGTCAACTTTATTTTTTCGTTTACTATACTTAAAAAAAATATGTCTCCTTTTTTAGCATATAGTTTCAATTCCTCGGACATTTTTCTTTTTCAGGCTTTTCCATATGATTAAATCTTGTAACAATATCATAAAGATGAGAGAAACTATGGTTTGCCATTAGCCATTCACGACCGTTTTTACCCATTGTATTTATTTTTTTCTTATCCGACAGCAAACTTTGAACCGCATAATCCAACTGAGACAGGTCATCCAATGCAATTCCAAATTCTGGTTCTATCCAAGGGACTGCTTTTTTTAGAACTATTACTGGAAGTCCGCAGCATAAGGCTTCCTGCACTACTCTGGCAGTGCCTTCCGATGATGATGGATGAACCATTATTTTAGCTTTGTTATAAATTTTTAGCATATCATGATGCTGATACCTTCCGGAACAAAATTTACCTGAAAAAGATTTTTTTATGGGATATTTTAAAAAGAGCTTTCTTATTTTATGAAAAAATAATATATCCTCAGCCTTTGTATAAGGGGCGTTTTTAACATAACCACCCGCATGTATCCAGCTATAGCTTCTTTTATTAACAACTTCCTGTAGCGTAGCAATTCCTTTTGCAGGGGTTAAACGGCCTGCGGAAACTATATCAAACTGTCTTTCCATGTCCAAAGGCCTGAAAAAAACAGTATCTGCCCCCAACGGGGTTTTAAGTAATCTATTTTCAGGAACTTTTTTTAAAGCCCGTTCTATGGATTCTAAAGTCGGATGTACATAATAGTCGCACAAATCAAGTTCTTCCCATCCAAGAGTATTTTCGTTAACAGTACATCTTTCCCATAAAAAAAGAAGAGGGTCCCGTATTGTCTTTAATATCTTCAATCCCATTTGAGAACCGCTGCCTATTATATGTATTACATGAGGGCCCTGCTTTAATAACCATGGGCATACTTCATTATTTTCATACCACATTCGTCCTTTGCTTTGTCGCTGGTCTGGATTTTCTACGGGGAAAAATAACGCATTATATCCATCGTGCCTGATTGTGATTAATTTTTTATTTTTTGTTAATGAGATAAAAAAAACTTCTTCATTTTTTGCAAAAGCTTTGCGTAATTTTGAAAACCAGTCATCGTATCTTAAATATTCCATTTCAGTCATACCGTGTTCGAAAGGTGGTGTGAACTGAGTGAATACAATCTTCATGTAATTACCTGTAAGTCAACCACATCATTAATTGCCTTTATCACGCGCTCAACAGGCAGTTGAACTAAACAATCACTTACTTTTCCCTTACCGCAACCTGTTAAATCGCACGGAAGGCATGAAAACTCTTCCATTGCGACAGCCTTACAAAAACCGTCTCCATTATCCCATGGCGCCCATTCAGCCGCATTCGTAGGCCCAAATATACCGATAGTTGGTATTTTTAAAGTTGAAGCCATATGCATTGGAGCAGAATCTACACCTACAAACAATTTTGTCTTTTCCAATAAAGCTGCCAATTCTAAAAGTGATGTTTTTCCCGTTAAGTCTAACGGTTCAATCCCGCTATTTTTCACGATTTCTTTTGAAATTTCCAAATCCAAAGGCTCTTCACCTCCTACAAGTACTATGGGGAGCCCAAAATTGTTATTGAGATATTTTATTAAGTCAACAAAGCCATCGGTTCTCCAAGATTTAAAACGCCATCGAGTGGTTGGAGAAATGACAACGGGTGAAAAATTTGGTGCATGAATTTTATAATCCTTTAATTTGCTATAGAGACTTTTTCGTGATTTCTCCCCTGGATCAAGGTAAAGTTGACGCTGCGATACATCAGGATGTATCCCAATACATCTTAAAAAATCAAGGTTTCGTTCAACAGCATGGCGGGGTTTTATGGGATAACTTATCAGATGAGTAGACAGCTTTTTTTTTCCGTACATCCCTTTATTTCCCGGGTTAAGAGAAACTCTTATCTTAGCTCCACTTAAAAATCCTGATATAGCGCCTCGATCACCAGAGTTCATATTCAAGACCAAATCGTATTTCCGATTCCTTACTGCTTTTAATAAATTCCATTCCTTGCTCAATCTTCTTTGATTGGATTTATGATGATCTACAATATGAATTTGTTTTATAAATTTATTATGACGGAGTAATGGTTCAGTCTTTTTATATACCATTGCATCTATTTCAAATTCTTTATCTTTAAAATATTCATAGAGGCATCGAAAAACAGGAGTGGTTAAAAGAACGTCTCCAATATGCGCGAATTTAATAACCAAGCAGCGCTGTACATTCGAAAGGTCAGGGTAGTTCCCATACCGATGTTTGAGTAAAGCTTCAGAGATAGGATGTTTATGGAACGATTTATTGTTGTTCATAGAATAGAAAGAATTTTACGACAACGATGAGCATAAGTATGGTTTGATAAAATGTGACTCTGGCCTTCCCGAGCTATACAGGATGCTTCAACGGAGTTTTTCGCATAATAAAGGGCTTTTTCAACAGCTTCTTCTTCCGATCTAAAGGTTGAATAGTGTTTCCCGTCTTCAAACAGGTCTTCATAGCCAAGATTATCGTAAATATTTGTCAGCAACATTGCCTTCCCGTTTGCCATTGTCTCAAAAACTCTCATATTGATATCCTGCCCTTTGCTGCCGCTAAAACCGGCGCCAACATTAAAACCTATAGTACATAAAGCTATTTCATATGCAGCCGTTTTGCCAAACTTTTTTCTAAAATAAAAATTTGTGCTAAGACCGGCTTTTTTAAAGAGCTTTTTAAAACGTCGACGGTGTTCATAAGGAGCGGCACTCATGCCTATATCGTAATGATTTCGACGGAATATTCTCTTCCATGAACTCTCGTCTTCTGTCAAGGTCGGTTTATAAACATGGACATCTTTATCCGCAGCAAGGGGGAGCCATGCTGCGTTTGAGCCAAATTCGCTCACCATATGTTTTTGAGCGACCCATATATAGTCAAACTCGTGTTTTTCACAATATTCTTGATGGATTTTTAATTTGTGGCAAGAATCTATACTTACATACCCTTTAGGACTTCTGTAACATTTTAAACTTGGAAAATCAACTGGTAGGCCACAATCAACCATTAACAACAAATCAGCATCCGGGAACTTCATATCCTGATCAGGCTGATGCGGATCAAATGGAATTTCAATAAGATCCACATCCTGTTTTTGCATTCCCTTAAAATAATAAGCTGATGCAGTGTGAGGAATTATACTGCGTAAAAAAACAACTTTATGCTTTTTTGCCATTACTTTTTTTCAGTGATTTCTGTTGGCAGAATAAATTAAATCTTTGAGGTTGTTACTTCTTCCTGATCACGGAACTGTATTTCATAAAGTCTTTGATAAAGCCCTTTTTTCGCGAGAAGTTCTTCATGTGTGCCAGACTCTACAATTTTCCCCCTTTCCATAACAATGATCATATCCGCCTTTCTTACGGTGGACAACCGATGGGCAATGACGAATGTAGTTCTGTTCTCCATAAGATTTTCGAGTGCATTCTGAATTATAGCTTCAGACGCGGTATCAAGGGACGAGGTTGCTTCATCAAGAATTAATATTGGCGGGTTTTTGAGAATCGCTCTCGCAATGGATAACCTTTGTTTTTGTCCACCTGAAAGCTTTACCCCTCTTTCTCCAACCACAGTATCATAGCCATCTGGAAATTCCAGAATAAACTCATGAGCGTAAGCTGCTTTTGCGGCCAGAATGACATCTTTCTGATTTGATTCCGGCTTGCCGTATTTAATGTTATTCAGCACAGTATCATTAAAAAGTATAACGTCCTGGCTGACAATTCCGAACAGTGATCTAAGTGATTTTAAAGTTAATGCTGATATATCCATACCATCTATATAAATTGTTCCCTCATCAGGCATATAAAATCTTGGGAGCATATTAATAAGGGTTGTTTTCCCAGCGCCGCTTTGTCCAACAATTGCGATTATCATACCTCTGTTAATTGTAAAACTTATATGATCTAATGCTTTGTTTTTTGCGGAAGGATACGTAAACAATACACCATTGAATTTAATTTCCCATTTGAATGAATTGATCTTATTCTTTCCGTCTTTCTCTCTTTCTACAGAAAGCAAACTGAATATCCTTTGAAGAGGTGCTCTGGCTTTCTGGATACCGTTATTTACTTTTGCAAGTCTCTTAGCCGGGGTGTAGAGCATAAATATTGCTGCAAGAAAAGAGAAAAAGTCTCCCGGTGTCATGACATCATCAATTATAAGTTTTCCTCCATACCACATGACAAAAGCTATGCCTACCCCAGCTACAGATTCCATCATCAGAGAAACAAGTTCTGAAACTCTTACGGAGCGCATATTCTCTCTGTAATAATCTTTGCTTTTATATTTAAAGTGTTCAGTTCCATCGCTTTCTTTGCCAAATGCTTTAATCATTTTTATTCCTGAAAAACTCTCATGAAGTATTTCTGTTATTAAGGAAATTTTTTCCTGGGCGCGCTGGCTTATGCGTTTTAATCTTTTTCCAAGAACACCTACACTATAAAAAGCTGTCGGCAATCCGACAATTGCTATTAGCGTAAGGTCCCAGCGACGGTAGAGGGCAACGCCTGTAAGAGCTATAAGAGAAGCGCTCTCGATCAGTAAGTCTTTAATCGCCAGAGATACAACGAACTGTAATGCATTTGTATCATTTACAACTTTAGACATCAGTGAACCGCTTGAGTTTTTACTAAAATATGTCATGGGTAACTTAATTATATGCTGGTAAAGCCGGTTTCTCAGGTCCATAACCATCTTCTGGGATGCAGACCTCATAAGGTATTCATGCAAATAAACAAAAGTCCCCTTTACAATAAAAATAGTTAATACACCATATGGAAGAAGCATAAGCATGGAAATATTTTTCTTTTGAAGAAGACTGTCCAGGGCCGGTTTCACAAGCCATGCAAGAGACGCATTCAGAGCGGATATGATGATACCGATCACGCCGGCGATAGCAACTCTTTTCCAGTAGGGCTTAACTAAATGAAAAATTGTTTTGTAGTCGTCCAATGTCACGTCCTGTAGTTATATTTTTTGCATTACCGCAGCATAAAGTAATAAATTATAGCTAAAGGTTAACATAAGAATATCTCAAGGCAAAATTTATCAATCATCAAGTGAAAGTTTTGTAGAAAAAAATATTTTTTCACTTTTTTTAAGCCTTCAGTGATGATCAATTGAAAGAGTCGTTGGAGTTTGTGAACCAAAAAATACGATCCCCTGTTACAAATCTTTACGAATACATGCGATGCGCTTATTGATCTTCTCCTCAATTAGGTGTAAAAATTCCGGGCCGTGTAAGGATTTTTTTAAGTGAACAACGTAAGTTTCTTCTTCATGAAACGAAAGGTCTCGATCAATGTAGGTATTATTATATTTTTCGCATTCGAGCAGAATAACGTTTACAGGTGTTTCGAAAGAGTTACGATAGATAGTAATAGTTTTCTCAAAAGTTTTAAAGGCATCGGGATCTGCCTTAAAAAGAATAGAGGACAGGGCGGTTTGTTCAATTAGGAAGTGGTGCGTTAGTTTGATTTGCTCCATCCAGCATTTTATGAATTGGCGGCTGGCAGGATTGTTCCTCATGAGAATAACCCCCGCGTTAATTGCTAAATAAGGAAGTGCTTTCTTGCATTTAACATAAGGATCTACCCCGATTCTAACATCATTCAACTTCCTTAAAGTTAGCGCCACATCGAAATCTTTTAAAAATATACTATGGAGCTGGCGCCACGCAAAGGCGTCTGCATCTAGAAAAATAATATTGCGGTCAGTTCTGGATAGACAATCAAGAAAACACGGCGCCTTTTGCGCCCAAATGTGACAGATTCGTTTTTTGTAGTTTATAAATTTTTTCTTATCAATGATCCACGTTTTTTTTAATTGCCCGAAAAGCCTGAACCTTGTTTTTCGGGATAAGTATTTGAGTTGATCTGAAAAATTTTTATAAAAATATGAAAAGCACAAATTATCCACCCATTCACTTTTAAGCCACAGGGACTCTGGCCAAAAAATATAGTTAATGTTTTTATTTTTGCTGGAAAAGTCTTTAAGCAACAGGGAAGGTTTGGGGCTAACATCGTATAAGAATATTTGAGAGGAAGGATGAAGCGTTAAAAGGATTGTTGAACTAATTTTGAAAAGCTTGAAATATTTTTCGTCCAAAAGATATAAAAAATCCGGTGTTTTATTAGTCATTGAACTTTCCACGGTTAATCGGTTTCTCTTTGTTTTTCTTTAGAATTATTGGATTATCTCATAAAAGAGCACTGAAGAAGCTTTTGGCTTTTAACCTCAGACCTTTTCCGATCTAGCGATTATGCGATTTTTTTAAATTGCAAATGAAAAGGGAAAAGCCTCTTTTGTGAGTACTTTAAATGATTTTAGGCTCCCATCCTTTTTCACGCGCAATTTTGAGTATTGCCGGAAGGATTGTTAAAGAGGCAATCATACAACATCCCACTCCTATGGTTAATAAAACACCAATACTGTAAATTCCTCTGTGTGAAGCGACCATAAGGCTGCCAAAGCCAATCATTGTAGTCAATGAGCTCATGATAACGGCTTTACCCGTGCTCTTGTATACCGGGGACACCGTACTGCCTACGTCAACTCTGTACCGGTGGACGATATGGATACCGTTATCAACACCAATGCCAATAATGAGAGGCAGAATGACGAGATTTGCAAGATTAAATGGGAGGTCAAACAGTCCCATCAGGCCGAGAGTCCATAAAGTTCCGAGTGCCAATGGTAGAATGGCCAGGATAGCACAACGCCAATCCCTGAAAGATATCCAGACGAACGCCAAAATAGCTATTAATGCGTAAATACCCCCCTTGATGTATCCCTCCTTCATAAGACGACTGGATTCGCTCGCTGTTACTGCTGTGCCAGTAGCGTTGGGATCAATTGACCAGATATCTAAAATAAACTTTTCCATTGGTTCTCTATCATAAATATTCGTTTTTGGAAATATCTGAAGGAGAAATTTTTTGGTTTTACCGATAAAACGTTCTTTAAGATTATCAGGAATATCGCTAAGTATTATTTTTTTCGGATTAAGGGACTCTTTAAAAGTTTTCATTTTTTTATTAAAATCAGTAAATAGAATGGTTTGGTACTTATTCAAACTCTCTTCCACGAATGTTTTTTCTTGCCGCTTTGCTAAATAATTAAAATCAGAAATCAATTTTCTGATTTTTTTAATAGACTCGGCTTGAGGTTTGCGTTCTTCCTTCCAGCTATCTTTGTTTTCATTTCTCATTTTAAAATTAATTTTATTCAGGATATTGCTTAAACTATTTAAATCCACAGGGTTGCTGTCCTTGCTTGGAGTTGGAAATTTGCTGAATAAACGAGAAACCTTTTTAATGATATTTATTTTTTCTCCCTGTTGATCAGGTACGATAGAAGCGATACTACTTACTACACTAACTGATGGAAGAGATTCGAGGTCTTTTTTTGTTGAAAGAACTTCATCAAATGAATTTACAATAATAGCTCCATACCAAGCGGATCTATCTGAAGTATTTAATATTTTCATCTCATACTCAACTGACTCTAAACCTGAGGCTTGAAGGTTCAGAATGTTGTAGTCAAAGCGGATATTTCTAATAAAAAAAATGGATAAAAACGTGATAAAAAAACCCAAAAGAATTAAATTAATCGGTTTTTTCAGCAATAGATCAAAAAATGGGTGTACAGCCTTTTTTGACAGATCATAGTCGAATGCAAACTTTTTAGACAATTTTTGTATCCAATGAATATTTTTTAAACGCACCTTAATTATTATCATAGCCGGTAAAAGAATAATTGTGGCTATCAGGCAAATAATAATACCTGTTCCGGCTATAAAACCCAGTTCAGCAATGCCCTTGAAATCGGTAAAAATAGTTGCCATAAAAGCAAATGATGTAGTTATAGCCCCTGCAATAATTCCCTTCCCTGTCCCAATAAGTGAGTTGGTGATGGAAGCTGTCACATTGTTTCCAAGTTTTTGTTCTTCCTGAAACCTTGTAATGAAGTGAATGCCAAAATCTATGCCAAGCCCGATTAGAATAGTCGTAAAAACTACCGATAATATGTTTAAGTGACCAACAGTTAATGTGGTAAAACCAAGAGACCAGCATAGCGAAATAACTAATACAAAAACTGCGATAATTGGCAGGATGAATCTTTTTAAAGAAATAATAAAAAGGAGAGAGACACCTGCTAATGAAATTAAAGAGGCTTTGACCATATCATTACTTGTCGTCACCATCTCATCGGAAGCTAAAGCGGTGGGTCCGGTAACGCCGGCAATGACTCCAGGATGCTTTTCCTCTAATTTTTTAATAAAATTTCGAGTAATCTTTATTGGGCCTACGGCCCTGGCAAAATCAGACTGACTTTCCTTCGGACTTACAAAAATATAATAAAACTTTTTCTCCTTTGAAGTGAGATACCCTTCTTCATCCATTTCTCCTTTTTTCTTAATAAGAAAATTATTCCAAACGGATGAAAAATCATTCTGAGCTTTTAAATGACCCACCGTTTCTTCCAGAATGGATTCAACAAGTGTTAAATCTAATGGATTATCTATCTCCTTCTCATCACTTTTTTCATTTCCTCCAAAAAAATCCGAGATTAACGTTCCAACCATGGCCTTGCTTATCTCCTTATTAACCTGCCTAAAAAAGGATTCAAGACCTGGATTTTTAATAAGACTGCCGATAAACGAGCTATTTGATTTTATTTTATTCTCTAAGGCATGAAGATCGTTTGGGCTGAGAAAGAGGAGTTTTTTGCTTTTAAAAAAATCTGCATCAATTTTATAAAAAACATCCTGAAATTTATCAGGATTGGAATGGAAAAAATGTGCAAGATCTTCTACAAAATCTTTTACTCTCTCATTGTTCGATCCTTCTATTGCTACAACTAACCCATCAGAATTCTTAAACTCCTCACGGAATTTTTGGTAGTCTTGATAGTACTTGGCATGAGGTGAAATGAGGTCATTCCTGTTGGTTAAATATTTAAGATTATCAATAGTGTAATGTATAGATAATAGTGCAAGAAGAATTGAAAAGATTAGGATAAAGTAAGGATGTTTGCCAACAGAAGCTGAGATAGCTCCTAAAATCTTATCCCTAAAATTTTTGTGGAATATTTGCATCGCTTGCAACAGGAAAAATACTCCTTAAGCGGACTCATGGCGACATTGTCGTGGTGAGCCTTCGGAGTGAGCTCAGTCGAACGCTTGCCGAACCATCAAATTGCGGATTTCAGATTCTTGAAGAAAAATCTAAAGTTATTTATTCAGTTAATTCCACTTCCTTGTTGGTTCAAATCTCCCGGTAGAGGCTTCGAATCACGACTGCACTAACTTTTATGGCTTTTATTTTTTGAAAGCATTTAGCGAGTACCCCCCGTTGTTAGGTGGGATTAAGGGAGGGGTATATACTCTAAATTGATTTCGACCATCCATGGTATCAACCCTTCGGGTGGTTTTTTTTAAGCCATCCAATTTTACCATCATGGCAAAATTGTGAAGAATTTCAGTAGCTTGCTACGGGGAGCTTCAATATTTTGTTTGTCATAAGAAAAATTGGTGGAGCGAGCTTCTAAATAGTAAATCTTTTTATACTTACAGTGTAAGCTCTTCACGCGCTAGCATTACTTCACACTAATCCTCGGATTTCAACGCAAGCAGTGTTCTCACCTGTAGTCCCTAGTCAATCAACAGGGGGGGATTAATGAAATCTTCGATCTGGTTTTCTTTAATTATTTTTTCTTTGACAGCTTTCTTCAGAATCTTTGTAACCTTATAACGAAATTCTGAATTGGATATGGGCTCTGGGATGGAATTCCAGACTCCCCAGAAAGTTAATTTCATGCTAATTCCTCTAAATAGTAATTATTTAGAAACAAACTACATTATTTTTGTTATATTTTCAAATATATTCTCAAGCTGGAAATTTAGTATTGGATGTTAAAAAGAGATTATTATAGTATAATTAAATTTCATAAAACTGTTCTTTTTAAAGGAGAAATGTCATGGCAATTGATAAGGAACTGTTAGACATTTTAGCATGCCCGAAATGCAAAGGGGATATCTATCTCACAAAAGAAGGTAATGGCTTAATCTGTGATAAATGCAAATTAAAATATGAAATTAAAGACGATATTCCTATTATGTTAATCGATGAGGCAATTAAACTTAACTGATAATTAATAAGAGAAATGAAAACTAAAAAATTACTTAAAAAACTGTTGCTTTTGGTTTCGCTTTCTCTCATTATTTTAATTACGGTTTTTTTAATTAAAAATAGAAACAAACTTCCAAAATCTTTTAATGTTGAGATTGTTAAAACCGGTATAAATGTAAGTATTGAAGATTTCCATTTAATTGAAGAGAAAGAGGGGGGGAAACAATGGGAGTTGAATGCCGATAAAGCTGAAGTTGTTAATTCCAAAGGAATTACACGTCTCAAAAATATCAAGATGAATTTTTTTCAAAAAAATGGAGATGAACTCTTTGTTTCTGCCGATAAAGGAATTATTCAGAATGGCAATAACAATATTGAGTTGATAGGAAATATTAAGGTTTCAAACCTTGATGGATATAGGTTAACAACAGAAAAGCTGAAATGGACGTCTGATAAAAAAACAATCCTAACCGATGACGAAATAGAAATCAGTGGTGCGGATTTGGATATTTTTGGGAAAAGAATGACAGTAGATGTGGAAAACGAAATTTTTGAAATATACGGCGGTGTTAGAGTCCTATATTATGAAATAAAAAATGGGGTTTAAAATCATCTTAATTAAGAAAGATTCATGATAACCTTTAACAAAATATCTAAAGTACTTTTAATCATTTGCATTATCTTCCCATCTCTTGGTGCTGCGGAAAAATTTTCAAAAGAAAAAAAAGACAACATCCCCATAGAAATAACAGCGGAGAAGATGACTTCCGATCAAAAATCCAATAAAATTATTTTCATTGGAAATGTGGTCGCAAAACAGGATAAGCTAGTTATTCTTTCTGATAAGATGACAGTTTATAATAATAAGAAAGGCAGAAAATTAAGAAAAATTGTTGCCCAGGGAAATGTGAAAATTGAAAAAGGAGAAAGATTTGCTTCAGGGGACCGTGCAGTTTATATTGAAAAAGAAGAGAAAATTGTTTTAACGGGTAATCCTCATGCATGGGAAAAGGATAACGAAATTGTTGCGACAGAAATGATTTTTTTATTAAATGAAGATAAATTTATAGTCAAAGGGAGTAAAGAAAAAAAAATAAAATTAACTTTATACCCTGACCAGAAAAACAAGAAGGATGAATAGCTTTTTCTAAGTAGGAGGTTAAATAAGATTGCAACTATTAAGAGCAATCAACCTTGTAAAGGAATATAAAAAAAGAAAAGTCGTAAATGGGATAAGTATTGAAGTAAAAATGGGCGAAGTTGTAGGATTACTTGGTCCAAATGGAGCAGGTAAAACTACTTGCTTTTATATTATGGTGGGGCTTATCCGTCCTGAATCCGGTGAGGTTATTTATAATGGGAAAAAGTTGACATCGCTTCCTATGTATCAAAGGGCTCGGGAAGGAATAGGGTATCTTCCGCAAGAACCTTCTGTATTTCGTAAATTGACTGTTGAGGAGAATATCATGGCCATTTTAGAGACAAAAAAAGTTTCTAAATTAGAAATGAAAAAAAGAGCTCGATCTCTTTTAAAGGAACTGAATATTTTGCATATCAAAAACACAAAAGCCTATTCTCTGTCCGGAGGTGAAAGGCGGCGAGTGGAAATTACTAGGGCTTTAGCCAGTTCGCCTTCTTTTATCTTGCTTGATGAACCGTTTGCTGGAATTGACCCCATTGCTGTGACTGATATCCAGGAAATTATTTCCAGATTGAGAGATAAAGGAATTGGTGTTTTAATAACAGATCATAATGTCAAGGAAACTTTAAATATTACTGATCGGGCATATATAATTAATGAAGGAAAAATAATTGCTAAGGGACAGCCACAAACTATTGCAAATTGCGAGAAAGTAAAACAAATTTATCTTGGGGAACAGTTTTCGCTTTAATAGTTGTATAACGAAGGGTTGACGGTATGGTATTAGAAATAAAATTGAATATGAAGGTGGCACATAGGATGGTAATGACGCCAATGCTTCAGCAGGCTATCAAGTTATTGCCTTTAGCTCGTTTGGAATTGGTACAAAAAGTCAGACAGGAGTTAATAGAAAATCCTATGCTTGAAGAAGTGGTTTCTGAAGAAAATTCAGACGAAGAACAGGAAGAAGGATTTGTTGCCACTAAAAATGAGGAAGTGCAGCCCACAAAAGAAAATAATGATGAAAACCCTGATATCGATTGGGAAAATTTTATCCAGACTAATATTGATAGAGGTCTCTCGTCTGATGGTCTTACCGAACGCCCGTCTATTGAATCAACCCTGAAGAGTGAAATTTCACTTGGAGATCACCTGCTGTGGCAATTAATAATGGCCTCTGTTGATGAAAATGAAAAAGCTATAGGAACGGAGATTATTGGGAATATTAATGGTATCGGGTATTTAGAATGTTCGATAAATGTAATTGCAGAATCCCTTAAAGTGTGTGTTGAGAATGTTGAAAAGGTATTAAAATTAATCCAGTCTTTTGAACCACTCGGTATTGGTGCCAGAGGTTTACAGGAATGTCTCCTTATTCAGGCCAAAGCGTTGTCACCTGATAATAAACTTGTGGAAAGATTATTACAAAACCATATAAATCAGCTTGAAGAAAGATTTTTCCACAAAATTTCAAAAGAATTAGATGTTCCTGTCTCCGAAATCCTTAAAGCAATTAAACTTATCAAGGAGTTAAACCCCAAACCAGCATCACTATATAGCAGTGAAAGAGTTCAATATATTATTCCAGATGTTACAGTTGTTAAAAAAGACAACGAATACCGGGTATCCTTAAATGATGATGGAGTTCCCCTTATGAGAGTTAACCCGTTCTATCGAAAAATTCTAAAAAACGAAAAACCTGACAATAGTGCGAAAGAATTCATGGAAGATAAATATCGGGCTGCCCTGTGGTTAATCAGAAGCATTGAACAGAGAAGGCAAACGATTTTAAAAGTTGCCACAAGCATTGTAAAATTCCAAAAAGATTTTTTTGATAGAGGATTGCCTTATTTAAAACCGCTGGTTTTAAGAAATGTAGCAGAAGATATAGAGATGCATGAATCTACTGTAAGCCGTGTTACTACAATGAAATACATGCATACACCTCGCGGCATCATTGATTTTAAGTTCTTTTTTCATAGCGGTATTGAAAGCGATGAAGGTGTTGCAACTTCTTCAGTTTTAATTAAGAATATGATTCAAGAGTTGATCAAAAAGGAGGATTCAAGCAGGCCAATTACTGATCAGCAATTAGTCCAGTCCTTAAAGAACAATCACGTTGAGATTGCAAGGCGTACGGTAAACAAATATCGTAAGGAATTGAAGATTTCTGCCGCCAGCAAGCGGAAAAGAATATATGATTAAATGTTTCATGGATCCTAAGACCCATTGAAATGTATGTCCTTTTTTTATCCCTTCATTTTATCCGTATTTTTTATTTAAAAAATTAGGAGACAACGTTAATGAAAGTTTCGATAACCGGTCGTAAAATGGAAATGACAGAGGCACTGAATGAGCATATTAAAGAAAAGATCAGAGGAATTAAAAAGTTTTTAAACGAAGTAAAAGATGTTCATATAGTGCTCTCAGTAGAAAAACACCGGCATTTTGCGGAAATTACACTCAATGCCAGCGGATATGTGATTCATTGTAAAGAAGAAACAAATAATATGTATTCAACTATTGATCAAGTTATTGGAAAGCTGACAAAACAGCTGAAAAAGCATAGGGACAAAATTATTACTTTGAAAAATAAAAAGAAATTGGGAGAGAGAGAAATAACCGGTTTCAGGTCAGACGTCTTGTCTTATGAAAAAGAAACAACAATGAGGGAAAATCCTCAGGTTATTAAATCAGTGAAATTTGATGCCAAACCTATATCTTTAGAAGAAGCAACTTTGGAAATTCGATCTACAAAAAACAATTTCTTGGTATTCAGAAATGCCTTGAATGAAAAAATTAATATCCTCTATCATAGAAATGATGGGAACCTTGGACTAATTGATACAGATTAATGAAAATTAACGAAATATTAACTTTAGAAACAATTTTAGCGGAAGTTAAGGCAAATAACAAAGAAAATTCCATTGAGGAATTAGCCGAGTTTCTCTGTCAGAACCGTGCGATTGCTGATAAATCAGAATTAGTCCGTGTTCTTTTAGAAAGAGAAAAACTCGGTTCAACCGGTATCGGAGAAAATGTGGCAATTCCTCATGCTAAAATGAAGGGATTAAATCAAATCATTGCGGCATTTGGAATTTCTAAAAATGGGGTCGAATTTGACTCTCTTGACCAGAAACCAGTAAATTTTATTTTCGTATTACTTGCTCCGGAAAACGCCACAGGAACTCATCTAAAAGCACTGGCAAGAATTTCCCGCCTGCTGAAAAACCAGGAACTTAAATCGAATCTTCTTAAAGCTTCCAACCGGGAGGATATTTATAATATTATTCTAAATGAGGATTCTAAATTTCAATAATTCTGATACGTAATAAAATATTTAAAAGGAATTTAAAGTGTTTGGTGTTGTAGTAATTACTCATGAAAACTTAGGGGAAAAACTTCTTTCAACGGCGGAAACTATTGTGGGAAAGCTGGAAAATGTTGTTGCAGTCTCATTAGATTTTCCCCCCAAACCGGAAAGTACCAAAAAAGAGATAGAGGAAGCTATTAAGAAGGTAGACAAAGGGAAAGGGGTTATTCTTTTAACTGACCTTTTTGGAGGAACTCCGTCCAATATCGCCATATCATTCCTGAACCAAGATAATATTGAAGTGGTTTCGGGAGCGAATTTGCCCATGGCAATTAAAATACCTTTCTTGAAAAACCTTGATAACGTTCATGAAGCTGCAAAGATGCTTAAACAATATGGCCATGAAAGCATCTCTGTTGCCAGCCATCTTTTATCGGATAACGATAAAACTTCGTAAAAACCATGATTAAATTAGCAGGAATCGGAGCATCAAGAGGTATCGCCATAGGTAAGATTTATTTACTTGACCGTTCCCGGATGTGTGTTCTGAAATATGAAATTCAAAAAGATGAAATTAATAAAGAGATACAGCGTTTTAAGGAAGCGGTCGCAGAATCGACAAAATATCTAAATAAAATAAAAGAAAAAGCCAAAAAAAATCTCGATTCAAAGTTTTTGGGAATTATGAACGGTCATATGATGATTTTGCAGGATGATCTGCTGGTAAGCGAAACTATAGATAGAATAAAAAACGAAAGGATAAATGCAGAATGGGTGTTTCAAAAATCGATGAAACGGTTAAGAAATATTTTTTTGAAAATGGATGATGAATATTTAAGAGAGAGAGGAAAGGATATAGATCATGTGGGAAACTTGATTTTAAGGAATTTAATCGGCCATGATCAGGAAAGCATAGCTGATCTAAATGAAAAAGCTATCATTGTTTCGCGCGATCTGGCGCCTTCTGACGTTGTTCAAATGAAAAAAGACAAGGTATTGGGATTTGTTACCGAAGCGGGTGGAAAGACTTCACACGTTAGCATTATGGCAGCTTCTTTTGAAATCCCGGCTGTTGTTGGCTTAAACGGTATTATTGAAAAGGCCGGGCTGGGTGATTCAATTATTGTTGACGGCATTGAGGGCGTTGTAATTATAAACCCGACAAAAGAAGAATTTAAGCATTACTTAAAAAAACTCCAAATTTTTGAATACCACAACAAAGAACTACTGAAAATAAAAGATTTTAAAGCTGAAACAACAGACGGTTTTTCTGTTAAACTCATGGCAAATATCGAAACGAATCTTGAAATCCCATTGGCTAAAAGACAAGGAGCCCAAGGGGTAGGACTTTTCCGCACCGAATGCCTTTTTTTGAACAGGCAAGACCTCCCATCAGAAGAGGAACACTTCCAAATATACAAAGAGACAGTGGAGAGTTTTGCGCCACATCCTGTCATTATTCGGACATTGGACGCAGGTGGTGATAAAATCGTTCCACAACTTAACAAGATAGAAGCAAATCCGGCCCTTGGATTAAGAGCTATCCGGTATTCTCTTAAACAACTGAATATTTTTAAAGAGCAATTGCGAGCTATTTTACGTGCCGGCCATTTTGGAAATATAAAAATAATGTACCCTTTGATTTCAGGACTTGAGGAGATTCAAAAAGCCAATGAAATTTTGGAAGAAGTAAAAGAAGATTTGAGCAGAGATGGAATCCCGTTTAAAAAAAATATCGAAATTGGAATAATGATAGAAACACCTTCAGCAGCCGTTATTGCGGATGTGCTGGCACATGCTGTAGATTTCTTCAGTATAGGAACTAACGATTTGATTCAATATGTTCTGGCAGTAGATCGGACTAACGAAATGGTGGCCTCTCTTTATCAGCCACTACATCCTTCCGTGCTAAGATTAATTCAGCTTGTTTTAAAGTCAGCTGAAAAAGCCAATATTGAAGTGAGTGTTTGCGGTTCAATGGGTGGAAACCCATTAAGCGCTCTGATTTTACTGGGACTGGGTAAAATCGATTCAATGAGCATGTATGCTCATTCTCTTCCTAAAATCAAAAAAATGATAAGAAATGTATCTCTGAAGGATGCAAAAGATATTTCCAGCCATATTTTAACTTTATCCAGTTTTAAAGAGATAAATGATTATGTTAGTGCTGAAGTGCCTAAACGATTTTCAGACGATATGAATTTTGCTGATTTAAATTAAGACAAGGAGACTTAATGGATAATAAAAGTTATTTTTTTACTTCTGAATCTGTTACGGAAGGGCATCCTGATAAAATGGCGGATCAGATTTCCGACTCAATACTGGATGCAATTTACGCCCAGGACCCGAACGGCAGGGTTGCCTGTGAAACGATGATAACCACCGGAATGGTTATTATCGCTGGTGAAGTTACCACTACCGCAACTATTGATATTCCTTCAATTGTGAGAAAAACCATTAAAGAAATTGGGTATGATAGAGGAAAGTATGGGTTTGACGCAGAAACTTGCGCGGTGATGGTTTCTCTTGATAAACAGTCTCCGGATATTTCCATAGGTGTTTCAAGAAAGAATGAAGATGATCAGGGAGCTGGGGATCAGGGTTTGATGTTTGGGTACGCAACAAATGAAACTACCGAGTTAATGCCGTTACCCATAATGCTTGCCCATAAGTTGACTATGCGTTTGGCAAAAGTAAGAAAGGATAAAACTTTATCTTACTTGAGAGCTGATGGAAAATCCCAGGTAACCGTGAAATATAATAATGGGAAGGCCGTAAATGTTAATGCTATTGTCATTTCAACGCAGCACAGTGAAGACGTCTCTACGGAAAAGATAAAAGAAGATATTATTAAGCATGTCATTATCCCGGAATTGCCTAAAGGACTTTATGATTTAAAAAAATTGGATATACATGTAAACCCTACCGGAAGATTTGTAGTTGGCGGGCCAATGGGAGATTGCGGCTTAACCGGACGAAAAATTATTGTAGATACTTATGGAGGTATGGGACATCATGGGGGCGGCGCTTTCTCAGGAAAGGACCCTTCAAAAGTGGACAGATCGGCCTGTTACATGGCCCGCTATATTGCCAAAAATATTGTTGCAGCCGGCATAGCCGATAAGTGTGAAGTTCAACTGGCTTATGCTATTGGAGTTGCAGATCCGGTTTCAGTAAAGACAGATACTTTTGGCACGGAAAAAATTTCTTCCGATAAAATCCAAAAGTTGATACGTAAACACTTTAACTTAAAACCGTCCGGTATAATAAAAACTTTGCAGCTTAGAAGGCCTATCTATAAAAAGACCGCTGCCTACGGACATTTTGGAAGAAATGAACCGGAATTCACCTGGGAGCGCACTGATAAAGCAGAAGAATTAAAAAAAGACGCCGGGCTATAAATGCCAGACTTACACCCCATAAAAGTTGAATTGCTTTCCATCACTCCTGGGGCTGAAAAACTCCTCGAAGAAGCAGGGAGAACGTGCTACCTGTCATTTGACAGAACAAGCGAGGAAAGTTACAAGAAATTTATTCGAATGCTCGTCAGGAGTGGACATCTCTCTGTTTTAGAGCATGCTTCTGCCACTTTTAGAATTAAAGGCGGATCCCGAAGCTTTACGCATCAACTGGTCAGGCACAGGCTTTGCGCCTACTCTCAGCAGTCCCAGAGGTATGTTAATGAAAAAAACTTTTCTATTGTTATACCTGATTCCATTAAAAACAATTCAGAAGCTAAAGAAGCTTTCCTGTCATTAATTAATCATGCTAAGGACACATACGTTAAACTGCAGGAAATAGGTGTAAAAAAAGAAGACGCCAGGTTTGTCCTCCCCAATGCTATAGAAAGTGAAATTGTTATGACCGCGAACTTCAGGGAACTGAGACATATTTTTAAAGAACGCTGCCACAAAGCAGCCCAGTGGGAAATCAGAAAAATAGTAATAGAAATGCTGAAAATTATGAGAAAAGAAGCCCCTATTGTTTTTGAGGACTTTATAATTAACGAAGAAACACTTACCGCTGAAACCACATGACAATTCTTCTCACCAATGACGACGGAATAGCCGCGCCTGGTCTAAACGCCCTCTATAAAGGAATAAGTAAATTTTATCCTGTTAAAGTCGTGGCTCCGGAATCGGAACAAAGCGCCGTAGGACATGCTATTACCATTCACAACCCGCTTCGGGTAAAAAAGTTTTTTCAAGGAGAAAAATTTTTCGGGTACGCTGTAAACGGTACGCCGGCAGATTGCGTAAAAATCGCGGTGAAAGCTATTATGGAAGAACCGCCAAAATTGGTAATTTCAGGAATTAATTTCGGAGCCAATATAGGAACAAACCTGATATATTCCGGAACCGTCTCAGCAGCCACAGAAGCCGCTATTTTAAATATCCCTTCCGTTGCCATTTCCCTGACTACCCGATTTGATCCGGATTTTTCCTATGCCGCCGAGTTTGCGCTAAAAATGGCCAAACTGATTTTAAAAAACGGGTTGCCTGATGGAATTTCAATAAACGTGAATATCCCGGCTGTGCCAAAAAATAAAATAGCCGGTGTGAGAGTCGTAAAACAGGGCAGGGCGCGAGTTGCAGAATGGTTCGATAAGCGAATGGATCCCTCAGGAAACACCTATTACTGGATGGCGGGAGAACTGGTGGCCTCGGAAGAAGAAGAGGACGCTGATGAAGCAACCATAAAAAAAAATATGGTCTCTATTACTCCTATTCATTATGATATGACCGATTATAAGGGAATGGATAAAATTAAAAAGTGGAAGTTTAATGAGCGCTGACTACTATGCCATTTTAAAAACATCTCTCGGGTGGTGCGGAATTATTTATGGAAGGCATGGACTCATAAAAATCTATCTACCGGGAATGAAAAAAGAAAAGCTGAAAAAGAACATCCATTCCTATAATAAAAGTATTGTTGAACACACAGGCAAGATTAAAATCCTTGCCAGGAACATATGCAGTTATTTCAAAGGTAAAAATGTTCGATTAAATCTTCCCGTAGACATGAAAACAATGACTGAGTTTGAAAAAAATATTTATAAACAGGCAATGAAAATACCATTTGGAAAAGTGAAATCTTATAAATGGCTTGCGGAAAAAGCAGGCGTTTCCAATGGGGCAAGGGCAGTGGGAAACGCTCTGAGTAAAAATCCTGTCCCGTTAATTATACCGTGTCACCGGGTTATTAAAAGCGATGGGAGGTTGGGAGGGTTTTCAGCTCCCGGCGGTATCTTAATAAAAAGGAAAATGCTCTCCATTGAAGGGCATGCAAATTATCCTTTGACTATAGAATGAGAACATTTTTAAATTTTAAAAGTTTTCGGCAAGCATTAAAAATAAATGTCTCCATGCCGGAGACGGTTTAAAAAGTTCTATCCACATCCCTCTTATTGGTCCGGCTTAACCCTGACAGGAGATTATAGTTAAGACAGATCATTCCTTTGTGAACTTCGTGTCCTTCGCCCCGCTTAGCGGGGCTTAGTGGTTAGACCTGAAAAAAAACTATTCTCCAATTATTTTCACTAGAGCTCTTTTTTTTCTCCTGCCGTCAAATTCGCCATAGAAAATCTGCTCCCAGGGACCGAAATCGAGTTTCCCCTCCGTAATGGCGACAACAACTTCTCTACCCATAATCTGACGTTTCATGTGAGCGTCGGCATTGTCCTCACTTACATTATGGCGATACTGTGATACAGGCTCATGAGGTGCGAGCTTTTCAAGCCATTTATCATAGTCCTTGTGTAGCCCTGATTCATCATCATTAATGAAGACAGAAGCTGTTATATGCATGGCATTGACCAGAATAAGGCCTTCCTTGACCCCGCTTTCTCTCATACATTTTTCAATTTCTGTCGTGATATTAACAAAAGAGCGACGAGTTGGCACGTTAAACCATAATTCTTTACGATAGCTTTTCATAATTTAATATATGTGAAAAAAATACAATCTCAACTTACACCAAACAAATTAATAATCTCCAGTTATAACACATATTATTCCGTTCCAATGAAGCATTCAGTTTCCTGGGTTTAGAGCTGATTTTCTGTGCTACTAATTTTTTATTTGCTAATGTTTTTTAAATATAGTAGCATTACGTAATAGTTTTTAGCAGAGGTTTTAATTTTCAGTGCAGAAATTTTCTAAAGTCTGGTTTTTTAACGCTCTGGCTAAATGGAATCATCAACCGAGGGGAGGTGAAACCACGTGGCAGAGCGTGAAACAGGAACTGTAAAATGGTTTAATGGCAGTAAGGGGTACGGGTTTATTTCAAGAGATGAGGGTAACGATATTTTTGTCCATTTTAGTGCAATTGGTGGCGACGGATATCGGAGTTTAGAAGAAGGCCAAAAAGTAGAATTTGTCGTTACGGAAGGACAGAAAGGCCCTCAGGCTCAGGATGTTACTGTTGTACCGGAATAGACGAAACGACTTTGAATGTGTTGAGAGAGTGCATTGCCTGCGGCCCTGTAGAGTTCAATTAAGCTTTTCTCTCCCTGCTACGTCGGGGCTTTGTTGCGGGTAGCTTTAAATATACAGGCGGTGTTTATAATCACTATCTGTGGCTTATCACTTTTGAATATCGGTTTTGCAAGGCCGAGGTGTGATGTTTTTAATAAAGAACCTCAGATTTTGAAGGTATCTGGGGGTTTTTGTTGTGTCTAAAAAATTATGAAAGATAGGGAAGTAGGTGAAAAACAGCTTTGGACATTAAAGTATATGGAAATGATATAGAAAAAGCTCTCAGATCCTTGAAACGACAGCTTGTAAAGGAAGGTCTTTTCAAAGAAATCAAAAAAAGAAGCTTTTATGAAAAGCCTCATGAAAAAAAGAAAAGGAAACAGAGAGAGGCAAGGAAAACAAGAATGAAGACACTGAAATATGGGTAATCTAATATTTTCTTATTAGGGAAAAACTGAGCGATTGCCCTAATTTTAATCAAGCCTCGACAAACTTTAACACTGTTAAGGAAAAATCTCCTTCATTTTCTAATTGGTTGCACATCGTTGATTCTTGTAACTATTTGGATTTTAAGGCTATTCCTTCCTGGTTTTTCGTATAGAAGCCAATTATCCTTCGTTATTACCCATGGCACATAAGAGCTGTTTTATCCTTCATTAGCAGTAACTTCAGAAAAGCTGCACCGAGTTTTTTTAATATCCAAACTCTGGTTTACCGCAGAAGACATGGTATTCAAAAACTTAGACGTCATTAGCGCGCGGTACACACTAATTAATTCATAACATCCCTCCTATCAATAAATCATGCTATGTTATAATGTCTTGAAATATGAAACACAATTTTTTAAAAAAAGAGACAGATTTTGTAGAAAATTTATTAAAGGAAGGGAAAAAAAATATTTCACTGAATGGGCTTTATAGTTCCGCAAAAGCCCTTTTTTTATTTCAGCTTAAAGAGGTTTGTGATAGACCGGTCCTAGTTATTACGCGAGATCAAAGAGGAGCAGAGGAATTGCTCCATGACCTTTCTTTTTTTTTCAAATGGAGTGCCTGCCAGAATTCCTCCTTCTTATATTTCCCCTCATGGGATTTATTACCTTATGAATATCTATCTCCTCAAAAAGAAATTGTCGGAGAACGGCTGAAAACCCTTCTGGAATTGTCTCAGGGAAAATCCTCCCTTCTGGTTACTTCTCTTGAGCCGTGCTTACAGCTTTTAATTCCACAGGACGAATTAAAGAGAAGTATTTTAAAATTTGATCTTAAAGATTATCTTGATCTGGAAATTGTGGCGAATTGTCTTGTATCCAGCGGATACGAGCATGTAGAAATTGTGGAAGATAGAGGTGAATTTTCTGTCCGCGGAGGGATTATCGATGTTTTTCCATCGAATCACTCTGATCCTTTTAGAATTGAACTCTTTGGGGATGAAATAGAATCTATCCGCCGCTTTGATGTGGATTCCCAGGTTTCTGTAGAGCGCGTCAATAGTTTGATTGTAATGCCTGTGATTGAACAGATATTAAATAAAGAAATTTTATCAAAAGGAATTGAAAAAATTAAAGCAGAAGCTGACTCGTCAAAGTTCCCACAAAAAATCATTAACGAAACTATCAATCGATTAGAAAACATCTATCCCTTCTCAGGAGTGGAATTATTGAATCCTTATTTTTATTCCAACATGGACTCTTTGATTGATTATCTGGATAAAGATTATCTGATTGTCCTGGATGAACCTGAACTGATTGAAAATAAGAGGCGCAAGTTTGAGGAGCTAATTTATGAGGAGTACGATAAAGCAATCGCTCGCAGAGAATTTGTACCGTCACCCGAAAAGCTCTTTCTAAATAAAGAACAATTCTATACGCAGATTAATAAAAGAAATACATTGGAAATACACTCATTAACAATATCGGAAAAACATAATGAAACAGAAAGCACGGTTTCCGTGCGACAGATTCCTTCTTTTAAAGATAGAATAAAGGATTTTATCGAACAGCTCAAATCATGGCAGAAAGAAGGAAATAGTGTTGTTCTGACTATTTCTTCGGAAGGCAAGGCAACGAGGTTTAAAGAACTATTACTCGGGTACGATGTAGTTTTGGAAGTAGTGGTTGGTGACTTATCAAATGGAATTAACCTGACTGAATCTAAAACTATTTTTGTTTCGGAACATGAGATTTTTGGACAACAACATAAAGAGAAATATAGACTGACAACCGGCAAACAAACCTTTTATAGAGGACTTAAAGACCTTAAAGAAGGAGATTTAGTGGTGCATGTCGATTATGGAATAGGATTGTACCAAGGCGAAAAAGATTTGGAAGTAGAAGGAGGGTCTGGTGAATTTCTGGATCTATTATATGCGGATGATGAAAAACTGTATCTCCCGGTGGAAAGGTTGAACCTGATTCAAAAATATTCTGGAGCAGGGCAGGGGAGTCCGTCTCTCGATAAAATCGGTGGAGTTAAATGGAAAAAACAAAAGGAAAAAGTTAAAAAATCTATTAAAGAAATGGCGGAAGATTTGCTTAAGCTCTATGCTGCGAGAGAAATTGTGAAAGGCCATGCCTATCAGGAAGATAGTGATTTGCACAGGCAGTTTGCCGATGCTTTTGAATTTGTTGAGACCGAACATCAGCTCAAAGCGATAGAAGATGTATTGGCCGACATGGAGAAAGATAAACCAATGGATAGATTGATTTGCGGGGATGTGGGTTATGGCAAGACGGAAGTAGCAATGCGGGCAGCTTTGAAGGCAGTGTCAGATTCCAAACAGGTGGCGTTTTTGGTTCCTACAACAATATTAGCCCAGCAACATCTCAATACTTTTAATAAACGTTTTGAGGGTTACCCTGTAAAGATTGACATGTTAAACAGGTTTCGTCCTCCTAAAATACAAAAAGAAATTATAAAAAAAGTGGAGTTAGGGGAAGTGGATGTTATTATTGGAACTCACCGTATCCTGCAAAAGGATATTAAGTTTAAAGACCTGGGACTGATTGTCATTGATGAAGAACAGAGATTTGGTGTCAAGCACAAGGAAAAACTAAAAAAATTACGAAAAAAAGTTGAAGTCCTGACTCTAACGGCGACACCAATACCAAGGACTCTTCATTTTTCATTAATGGGTGTCCGTGATTTGAGTGTTATTGAAACCCCGCCAAAGGACCGCCTCGCGATTAAAACATATATCCATAAATTTAATGAAGCGGCTATTTGTCAGGCAATCAAAAAGGAAGTGGGGAGGGGAGGACAAGTATTTTTTGTCCATAACTGGGTCGCTTCCATCAGTTCTATGACAGACTATATTAAACGAATTGTTCCGGGAATAAATGTGGATTTTGCTCATGGACAAATGCGCGAGCATAAGCTTGAAAAAGTTATGATGAAATTTATTAACAGGGAAATTGATGTCCTGATTTGCACTACTATTATTGAAGCGGGTCTTGATATACCTTCCGCAAATACAATTATTATTAACCGGGCAGACAGATTTGGATTATCGCAATTATATCAGCTCAGGGGAAGAGTAGGGCGGGACTGTCATCAGGCCTACGCCTACCTCCTGGTGCCTGATGATATGCTCCTGTCAGACGCAACTCGTAAACGTTTGAGAGCAATTGAAGAACTAAGTGATTTAGGTTCTGGTTTTCAGTTAGCCTCAAGGGATATGGAAATCAGGGGATCGGGAAATTACCTCGGACACCAGCAGTCAGGAAATATATCCGCAGTTGGTTTTGACCTATATTGCAAATTAATGGAAGAGACTGTCAGAGAGATTAAAGGAGAAATCCCGGAACAAGATTTTGAACCGAAAATCAATCTCCATATTAGAGGGTTTATTCCAAAAGATTATATCCCTAATCTCAATCAGAGGCTTGAGTTTTATCGTAGGCTTTATATGACTTACGATCAGGAAAATACAGATAAAATTTTGAATGAGCTAAAGGACAGGTACGGACCGCCGCCGGAACCTTTAAAAAAACTGATCGCTGTATTGGAAATAAAACTTCTATGTCATCAATTAAAAATAAATGATATATCCCTTATGAATGGAAAAGTGAAAATGAAGGTTATGAACGAAACTCCTATTTCAATCGAGAGAGTTATGAATTCTATAGAAAATGGAACACATAGAATATCATTTTTGAATGATAACACATTTCTAATAGAAATAGCAGGTAAGAGCTGGAACGAAATATGTGCTGAAATAAAGAGGAGTTTAAAAAAGCTCACTGTTTATGATTAAGGTCAATTTGTATTGCTTGATATTATAGTTATTATAAAGGGTTAGTGAGAACCTATCGAATTAATGGTTTGATTTAAGCATTCTATTTGTTGTGAGTGGAGATATGAAAGAATTCTCAAAGACAATCGAGCTTAGAGGGCACATTATTGATTCCCTCATCCTGCCAAAAGTCTATGACGAAATTATAGACAGGGGAGGCAACTATTCTTCAGATGAAATCATAATAGGGAAAACAAAAAAAAATATTAGTTACGCAAGGTTAAAGGTTACCGCACCTGACCAGAAGCTGCTTGAAAATATTTTGGACAGACTTCATGAGCTGGGAGCAATCATTAAGGAAGAAGAAGATGTGGTTTTAAGAGTTGCAAAAAAAGACGGTGTATTTCCTGAAGGTTTTTACTCGACTACCAACCTGGATACTTATATAAATCATAAAAATAAGTGGATAAAGGTTAAAAATATTTCAATGGATTGTGGAATTCGAGTTGATAACAAACATATAAAAGCTGAATCCTTAAAAATGATAGATGTAAAAAAAGGGGATAAGTTTGTTGTCGGGATAAAAGGAGTACGACTTAATTTGCCGGAGCAGCCCAAAAAAAAGGGTGTGTTTGAGTTTATGAGCAGCGGGATTTCCTCTGAGAAGCCGAAGGGAGTCATTATTAAACGCATTGCCGAAGAGATAACTGAACTCAAAAAAGATAAAAGCGCTAAAGTGCTTTTTGTCTGCGGTCCGGCTATTATCCACACGGGTTCCAGAAAATACTTAATCAATTTGATAAACAAGGGGTATCTGGATATCCTTTTTGCGGGGAACGCATTAGCGGTTCACGATATAGAGGCGTCACTTTACGGAACCTCCCTTGGGGTTTCACTTGAAAAAGGGGTTGTCACACCGGGCGGACACAGGCATCACTTGCGGGCTATAAATACTATCAGAGAAGCAGGGGGAATAAAAAAATCGATTAAAAAAGGTATTTTGAAGAGCGGAATAATGTATTCCTGCGTGAAAAATAAATGTGACTTCCTGCTTGCCGGTTCTATTCGCGATGATGGTCCGCTTCCAGAGGTTATTACAGATATAATATCCGCACAGAAAGAGATGAAAAGAAAACTTAAAGGAGTAAAATTGGTCGTCATGGTATCTACGATGCTTCATTCCATTGCTGTCGGCAATTTACTGTCAGCAAATGTAAGAACTATATGTGTGGATATTGATCCAGCAGTCGTAACAAAGCTAACTGACAGAGGAACTATCCAGGCAACAGGAATAATCATTGATGTGGAAACTTTTTTAAGAGAACTCTGTGACAATATGCCATAAAGATTTTTTCACCGCAGGGTGGCAGGGCCATAACCACAATTAGGCATGGAAAAACGCCCGTAGGGTTGAGGCACTGGATGGCCGAAATCAAAAAGGTTGCTGCCTAATTGCCTAACAAAAACTTTGCTAATAAATCAAAATTTTTTTGTAGATTTGGCGTGCAGAGATAGCGGAGTTCTTTAAACACTGTTTGCGACCTCCTTTAATCCCCTCCTTAGCAAGGAGGGGATTAAAGGGAAATGCAGGGGTGGTCAAAAACAATACTTATCTTGTTTATTCTGTAATCCTGTCTAATAATAATTTAAAGAGGTGATTCCTTATTGCTAAACTATTAATGTGTCCTCCTACGTACTATACGGTTAATTATGAAATCAATCCCTGGATGAATGTCCGGGTCAAACCGGATAAACAGAAGGCTTCGGCACAATGGAAAAATTATTATAAACTTTTAACAAAACTAAAATTCAAAGTTCACAAAATTAAACCCCGCCCCGGTCTTCCTGATATGGTCTTCACTGCCAATGCCGGATTTCTATTTAAAAAGAAATTTATTGCCAGTAACTTTCGATATCCCCAGAGACAGGGAGAAGTAAAATATTTTTCTCAATGGTTTAAGAGAAAAGGATATGAAGTCATCACTCTTCCTCAAAACTATTTATTTGAAGGTGAGGGGGATGCATTAGTTATTGGGGATACGCTTGTGGCTGGTTTCAGATTCAGGTCTGATATCCACTCACACAGGTATATTGGCGATGCCATAGATAAACGGGTCATATCTTTGGAACTTGTAAGTTCGAATTTTTACCACCTTGATACCTGTTTCTGCCCATTAGACCACAAAACAGCCTTGTATTTTCCTGCGGCATTTGATAAGTACGGGAAAAAGGTTTTAAACCACCTTATTCCAAACCTGATAAAAATCAATAATAAAGACGCGATGAATTTTTGCTGTAATGCGTTAGTCAGCGGAAAAAAAGTAGTGATGAACAACTGCACAGCCAAACTAAAAGGTCGTTTAGAGGGTCTAGGATTTAAAGTCTTTTGCCTGGACTTCAGTGAGTTTATAAAAGCCGGTGGCAGCAGCAAATGCCTTGCACTTTACCTTCACTGAGCACATTTTATCAGAATGTGATAGAGGAACTAAAAGGAACAAATTTTTTTGATTCGACAGGCTCACCATGACAGTTATTCGGTAGGTAACCCTCCCCTAACTCCTGTCGGCGGAGTTTTATTTAGTGGTTTCCTGCCCTTCCCCAGGAATTTTTGGTAATTCGAAGTGTGTAGATGTGGTTAGCTCGTCTTGACATGATACCTCCGTGGGCATGACCGACATCTGCCTTATCATAAATAAAATTGAAAATTTAGTTCGCCTCACCCTGACTGAAAACTACTTCAAATGTGTCATAAGTTACTCTTGACGGTTGCTAATTTTTTGCTTTATCTTGGTGCATGGTGTAAATTTCAAGACGTTTAACAATTGCAATAGTGGCCGGATCCTCTTTATGCGAATATTATTAGTAGAAGACGATAAAAAAATTGCTTCTTTTGTTTCTAAAGGATTTAAAGCAGCAGGTTTTGCTGTAGATCATGTTAAAGATGGAGAAGAAGGGCTTGACCTGGCGTCAACTGAACCTTATGATGCCGCAATTGTTGATATTATGCTTCCAAAACTGGATGGTCTTACTCTTATAAAATTATTACGCAAAGATAAGATCAATACTCCGGTCATAATCCTGAGCGCTAAAGGATCAGTTGATGATAGAATAACAGGTTTAAATACCGGTAGCGATGATTATTTAACCAAACCATTTTCTTTTTCCGAGCTACTTGCCAGAGTTCAGGCATTGATTAGAAGAGCAAGTGGAGTCACGGAACCAAGCACTCTTAAAGTAGAGGATGTTGTGCTGAACCTTATTACTCGCGAAATTACCAGGGGAAACAAGAAAATAGAGTTGCAGCCCCTGGAATTCTCTCTTCTTGAGTATCTTATGCGCAATGCGGGAAGAGTTGTCTCAAAAACTATGATAATGGAACATGTATGGGATTACCATTTTGATCCTCAGACCAATGTGGTTGAGTCAAGAATCTATAACTTGAGGGAGAAAATAGACAAAGATTTTCCTGAAAAACTAATCCATACTATACGGGGAGTGGGGTATGTCATTAAGGGATCTGATTGAATTTCGACATACCCTGGTTTTCCGTTTAACCATGTGGTATACAGCTATCTTCGCAATTTCCACCTCCGTGGTATTTATATTTTTCTATTTTCTTCTAACAGCCATAATTAAAGACAAAATAGATCAGGATCTTCATGGAAAGGTAAATAGATTTTCTAGGGTTTTCTCCAATCAAGGGGTTAATACTGTAATTCGGAATGCAATAATTGAAACCCAGGCTGCCGGAGAGGAAAAAATATTTTTTAGGCTTATTGACCTGTCAGGGCAGGTGTTTTCCTCTTCCAATATCTCTTATTGGGAAGACATAAAAGTTGACGAAAATGTTATATATAATCTTCTCAGAGGTTCAGATTATGTCTTTCAAACAATATCAGCGACTAACCGCAAGCATAAAGTTCGAGTTCTATACAGCTATATTGATCCGGGAATAGTTATGCAACTGGGACATTCGATGGAAAACTCTACAAGGATATTTGAAGTATTCAGAAAGACATTTTTTGTAACCATGTCTGCTATTATTATTTTTGCCGCGCTTATTGGTAGTTTTTTAGCTAAAAGAGCACTATCCGGTGTTTGGAAAGTTACCCGGACAGCACAGCATATTTCAGAGGGTTCTATTGATGAACGGGTTCCAGTAACAGAAAGAGGAGATGAGCTTGATCAACTTGCAACAACATTTAATCAAATGCTGGATCGTATTCAAAAGCTGATAATCACGACAAAAGAAATGAGTGACAATATTGCTCATGATTTACGGAGTCCTGTTACCAGGATAAGAGGAGAGGCTGAAATTGCTATAACTACAAGCACGTCAATTGACGAATATCAAAATATGGCATCCGGAACTGTTGAAGAATGTGACCGTCTTCTCGATATGATCAATACTATGCTTATGATTTCAAAGACTGAAAGCGGGGTGCAGGAAATAAATAAGTCGAATATAGATATTGTAAAAACTTTAAAGAGCGCCTGCGATCTCTTTCAGCCAATGGCGAAAAATAAGGGCTTGAAGTTGATATGTAATAATTCTGATAATATTATGCTAAACGGAGATACTCGAAAGATACAGCGCATGATAGCCAATCTTTTGGATAATGCTATAAAATATTCTACTTCAGAAGGAAACATATACTTATCAGCTTTTTTGGATAATGAAAAATCAGTTGTTATTTCTGTTAAAGACACGGGGATTGGAATTGAGGATAAGGATATACCGCATATTTTTAATCGGTTTTATAGATGTGATCCCAGCAGGCCCCAGGGCGGTGCGGGCTTGGGATTAAGCCTTGCAAAAGCAATTGTAGAGGCCCACGATGGAAAAATCACCGTTAAAAGCGTCAAAAACGCAGGCAGTACTTTTATTGTTACCATTCCTAATGAAGGCTCTTCTAATGCTTCAGCAAGCTTCGCATGACATGTTGCTGAAAGTATTTAGCGAACGCAGTTGCAGTCTCGTCTTTTTTACCAAAAAATCCAAAATAAATTCGAAGCTCAAATATGCTAATACCTAAAACTTTTTTCTCACCGCAGAGACGCTGAGATTAAAACATTTTATTTTTTCATGAGAGAAGCTTGAAAAAATAAAAGATAAATAATTTTTCCTCTGTGCTTTTAATCTATGCGGTTAATTTTCCCCATCCTTATCAACACAATTAAAGTTCCACTTGCGAAATAAAGCAGAAAAATAGACCAAAAAGGGCCTTAACTGAAAATAACATTTTGATCATTTTCAGACCATACTCTCGTTAACTGCCCGTCTTATAATATTCATATAATAAATTAACTCGCGAAGTTCACTTAATTACAAATGCTTTATTTTTTTTTAAACTAAACATCAACTAATGATAGCGAACCTTCGGCTTGTTATTTTATTAAATAAAAACAAAAGGAGGTGAAATGCACTATGACTAAAACAATTTCTAACAATAAAAGATCACGCTGAATTCAGAACACAGAATAAAAAAACGTTTAACTTTACTTTAATAACAACAGGAGGTATCAAAAATGAAACAATTAAAGAAATGGGAAAAATTCAGTTTTCTATTTTTAATAGCGGTATTTGTAATAACGATGGGAAATCGGTTAAGTACTGCATCCGTAAATCCTGACTCCCATATGATTCCTGGTAATTTTAGCGGCATTGCCTTAAAAGCCCGACCCGGAGTAGTAAACATTAGAACAGTAAAAAAAATAAAGACTGCCGGACATGAGTTTCGTAATATTCCTGGTAACCCTTTTGGCGGTAGAGGTTTCTCCGGACCTTTCTCAAAGGGTATGCCTTCTTTTGACCACAAACAGCAGGGACTGGGGTCCGGTTTTTTAATAGATGTGGGAGGATATATTGTTACTAATAATCATGTTATAGATAATGCAGTTCAAATAAAAGTCAAACTGGCAAACGAAAAAGAGTTCGACGCTGAAATTGTGGGAAGAGACCCCAATACGGACCTGGCATTAATAAAAATCCCGGGTGGTAACGACCTAGTTCCCCTGCCAATGGGAAATTCCGATAAATTACAGGTTGGAAAGTGGGTTGTGGCAATAGGAAGTCCATTCGGACTGGAGCAGACCGTAACTGCGGGAATAGTTAGCGCCAAAGGGCGTGTTCTTGGTTCCGGACCTTACGATGACTATATTCAGACAGACGCTTCCATAAATCCAGGAAATAGTGGAGGGCCTCTTCTTGATATGGATGGAAAAGTTGTTGGTATAAACACCGCAATATTGAGAAATGGACAGGGTGTTGGTTTTGCCATACCGGTAAATCTTGCTGAAGAGGTTATTACTCAATTAAAAAAAGATGGGAAAGTGACCCGCGGTTGGCTTGGGGTAGGCATTCAGGATATTACCCCGGAATTAGCAGAGTATTATGGACTTAAAGAAAAAAAAGGAGTTCTTGTCACAGATGTTTATAAAGCGGACCCGGCAGATAAAGGAGGAATTAAAATCAATGATGTAATCACAGCAGTGGATGGAAAGAAAATAAAATCTACCCGGGACCTTTCTCGAACGATTGCAAACTCCCGAGTGGAAAAAACAGTAAACATTACCATTTTTAGAGATAATAATGAAAAAACCTTTTCTGTTAAATTGGGGGAAAGAGCAAAGTCAGCCAGACATAATCCTCGACAAAAAGGAAGCTTGGAAGAATTTGGATTTCATGTTGTAGAATTAACATGGGAATTAGCGAAGCAGTATGGTTATAAGGAAAATGAAAAAGGGTTGTTGGTTGTCTCAGTTAAGCCGAAATCTAGGGGCTACTATGCAGGTCTTCAGCAGGGTGATCTTTTGGTTGAAATAAATCGAGTTCCTTTAGAATCCTTGAGGGATTATGAGGAAAAAGTTAATAAAACCAAGGATGGAAACTTAATTACTCTACTGCTGAAAAGAGGCAATAGCCGTATTGTTGTTGCAAAGCTTACAAAATAGATTTATTTAAGGGCACTTCCAAAAACTCAATTCACCTATTTTATCAGGGTGTCCGAAAATATGTTTCTCGGGTTGTAGTCCCGCTTTTAAACGGCCTAGCGTTGCGTAAGGCGCTAAAAAACAAGAACTAAACAGCGCCTAAAAAGTCTTAAAGTGGGCCGTCTAAAGATCAACCCTTTGGGATACTACGAGCTTTTAAATCGTTGCCCATTGTTTTCGGATAGCCTGATCAAGGGGGTTGTTACCAGAGAAAAATTAGTTTTTGGAAGTGCCCTTAATATTGATTAACTTGTGGTAGAAATTCGGGTTCCCGGGTAAAAATCTGGGGACCCAATATTTTTTTGCAACAGCCCGACATTGCGATTAGTTAACTATTAATTGAAAACTGTTAATTAGTTTCTGAGCCCTGACCTCTGGCAACTGACAACTGCTTTAGAAGTATACGAAGATAGTTTGTCAATAGGTAAGGTCTGACCCAAATTCAGTGTGAAAAAAAAGTATTTTGCGACGAGGAAAAGTGTGTCCTTTGTAAACCTCCTTCTAATCTGTGTCCCTTTTACCTTTATAAGGGGGAATTTTTTGGAAATGAGCCTCTACCTAACTCCTTTCTCCAGCTCTCTGCGACCTTGCACCCGCAGGGAGTGCCCTTGGGGTACGGTCAATTAGCCAGTTGACAAGGATCGGCACTGTCAGTTTTTTACTATAGTTTTTTCTCAACCATAAGGGTAGAATTTATAAGATGAGTGTTGAAGTAAAAATCATTCCAGGAGAATTACCGATCTTCTGGAATAGGAGCGCTGTTTTTTTTGTGAACTTGCACGCACTTTTTTTTGGCAATGATGACCTGACAAAGGTTATGGAGAGAGAAATATGCGGTATGACAACTTATGGTGGTCGTGTAGTTTCTATCCTCAACTTGATATTCCGCAATAAAAAAAACCTTGTTATCCTGGAAGCGCCTCCTGACGAAGCATTACTGGAATATGTTTCAAATAAACTTGGTATTTCAATTCCAGATATAGAAGTATTATCTTTTAAAAGTTACGGATCCTTAAAGGAACTGATTACGAATAATGAAGTTGAACCGGTTATTAAAAAGATACGTAGACATTCCGCGGAATGGGTTGACGGCTTTGTGACGGATGAAACCCTTACAGCTATAGCGGACAGCACAGGTAAATCAACGATAAGTAGTTTTGAAGGGAGTAAAAAGGGAAACAACAAACTCCTTTTGCATAACCATCTTGAAGAAAAAGGCCTGCCCGTGTTCGATACTTTTCTCGCGTCCTCAGCAGGGGAAGTTATTTCATGTTTCGATAAACTTTACAAGACTGGCTACCACGAAGCAGTCATAAAATCGCAAATCGGTGCGTCCGGATGCGGACTGGAAAAACACTATACAGCCTGTAATACGAACAGTGAGTTACCGGATTATTTCTTTTTCGAAGGACCCTGCCTGGTGCAAGGATGGCTCGATGAAAAGGTTAAAGCAGTAAAACATATAGGCTCTCCAAGTGTTCAGATGTTTTTGAGCGATACAGAGCTTTCTTTATTTGATATAACTGAACAGTTTCTAAGTGATAGACATGTTCATGAAGGGAATATTTCACCTCCTCCTTATTTTAAAAGATATCCACAAATTAAAGAGGAAATGTTATCCCAGGCTCAGGTAGCAGGACGCTGGTTGCATGAGCAGGGTTACCGGGGGACAGGGGGTGTGGATTTTCTAACTGTTAAAAGGAATGGAAAAGTCGAAGTGATTGTTAATGAAATAAACGCGAGAGTTACAGGCGCTACTTACCCCTCTGTTTTGGCACGCTATTTTCTTCCCCACAAAGCATGGGTTATGAGGAATTTAAAGTTTGAAGGCGCTTTGCAGGGTTATCAATTATTAGCTAAACTTGATCGCAACGGTCTGTTGTTTAAAAAGGATATGGAAAGAGGAATATTGCCTTTTAACTTTAACCTAAATGAGTCAGGGAATGTAAGCAAAGGGCAGTTTCTCTTTTTAGCTCCTGATACGGAAGAGTGTAAAAAATTATTAGAGAGTATACAAAATGTTTTCCCATCAATATGCAAATTTGATAGAGATTAGGAGAAAAAATGAAGAATAATCTCAGCCGTCGTCTTGTGGAGTTAACCCGCGACCTTGTGCTTATTCCAACTAGTAGCTCACATCCCAATAATATTGAAAGATCTATTGAGTTGATCAAAAACCATCTTGAAGAAACCGAAGGAATAACTATCCAGACTTATCATTCACATGGCATTCCATCAATAACAGCGCTTCCAAAAAATCAACCAAAGCCGGACGTACTTTTCTGTGCTCACATCGATGTTGTTTCTTTGCCTGAAGATGCTTTTTACAGGTCGCGTATGGAGAACGGACGGATATATGGCCCAGGGGCTGCCGATATGAAAGGCGCTCTTGCCATTCTTCTTGAAATCTTTCGGGATATCCATGCCCGTCTACCTGACGCATCTTTAGGGCTTATGGTTACGACAGACGAAGAAAGGGGAGGGGATTATGGGGTAAAATTTTTGTTTGAGGAAAAGGGACTAAGATGCGGTGTCGCAATAATACCGGACGCGGGTTCATTAAATGAAATCACTATTGAAGAAAAAGGGATTTTACACTTAGCTATCCGCTCTCATGGACCTGCAGGGCACGCCTGTCGTCCATGGTTAGTTGATAACCCAATGGAAAGACTTTTGGATTGCCTCAGACAGGTAAAATCTTTCTTTAATGAAATGAAAAAAGGTGGGGGTGATCACTGGTATTCGACATTTACAGTCACAATAATACGGACGAAAAATGAGGCATACAACCGTATTCCTGCGCAAGTGGAGGCAATTTGTGATGTCCGTTTCACTCCTCCATCTACAACTGAAAAAATGATCGAAATTCTAAAGGATAAAATCGGTAAAGATATGGAACTGGAAGTTCTGATTTCAGCGGGGACGTCTCAATTTTCACCTGACCCTCTTTTTATTTCTGTAACCGAGGAAATTACCGGCAAACCGGTTAAGCTTTGCAAGTCGCACGGGGCAAGTGATGCTCGGTTTGTTACTTCTCTCGGAATTCCGGTCATAATATCCCGTCCTATAGTCGGAAATATTCACTCAGAAAATGAATGGATTGATATTGAATCCATGTCTACTCTCTACCGGATTTATGAAAAGTATTTGCTGAGAAAACTTGTTAAATGATGCAGGCTAATCACATGGACTCAAATCGATGATTTTCCTGTGGTCTTTGTCTTTGCAGTAAAATTAGCCCGGAATTATTTTTAAAAAAATCTCTCTATTACGTGGTCCGTCAAATTCCGCGAAAAATATTCCCTGCCATGTGCCGAGTACTAATTTCCCTCTTTCTATGATCACTGTCTCTGAAGCTCCGAAAAAAGAAGATTTTATATGGCTGTCCGAATTCCCTTCTCCATGGCGATAGTCCGGGTCATTGTGATCAATGAATTTTGAGGTTTTCAGGTTAATATCAGTGAGCACGGAGGGGTCCGCGTTTTCATTGATAGTAATTCCCGCTGTTGTGTGAGGGCAGTAGATGAGTACAATACCGTCTGAAATTCCAATTTTCCGAACCGCCTTTGCAACATCACCTGTGATATCCACAAATTCAGATCGATATTGGGTTTTCACTTTTAAAGCTATCATTTTTTACCTTGAATGTCATAGCGCGACGGAGCCGCAATCACAATTCGGTATAAAAAACCGAATTGGACGATTTCCGGAGGAAAGTCACACGGAGGGTTCAGACCAAGGATGGTCGCAATTAAAATATTCATGACTATGAAGTCATGCTCAGCGGGGCGAAGAGCGCAAGGGGAAATTAAATTTATTCTAATGTTTTTTTAAAAATTTTTTCACAATCCATTTCGCGATTTCAGAAACATCATCTCTTTTAAACTGCGGAATATCAAGGCCGTACTTATTGTCTGAAATAAGGGCGATAACGTGGTTATCGTTTTTGCAGGACAAATTGTTTTCCGCTAAATCAGCCGCAATTTCTATTTTATCATGATCTCCTTCCTTATATCCTTCAGCTATCAGTAAATCTGTGCCATCTGCATGTCGGAAAGCAATTTCATTTAAGGTAAGCTCTTTTTCGACATCGCGGACTAACGCAAGCATTTTAGGGGAAGATAGAATTGTTAAAGTAGCGCCGGCATGTTTATGTCGCCAACTGTCCTTTCCCTCTTTATCGAAATCAAACCCATGACTCCTGTCATGTTTTACAGTTGCAATGCGGTATCCTTTATTAGTCAACTCAGGGATAAGCTTTTCGATAAAGGTCGTTTTCCCGCTATTCGATTTACCTATAATAGATAAAACTGGTATCATATTTTTTATATTTAAATATAAAGTTCTTTCTTAAAAAATCATATAATAACTTATACTTAAGTTTTCTTTATAATACAGCAAAACGATAGTTTTCAGCAGCGGCAGTGGAGTATACAGAGCGGTCAGGAGGCCGCAGCCACAATTTCTATAAAGGGATTATGCTATGTCTTTTCTCGAGAAGTCAAGTCGTTTAAAGAAGCAGCTGACACTGCTTAATGTATATGCCATTGTTGTTGGAGCAACACTTGGAGACGGATTGTTTCTCCTTCCCGGTATTGCGACTCAACAGGCAGGTCCGGCTGTGGTTCTCTGTTATCTTATTGCTGTTCTTCCTCTTATACCCGCTATGTTCAGCGTAGTGGAACTTTCTACGGCAATGCCGCGTGCCGGTGGGGTATATTATTTCATCGACCGGAGTACGCATCCCCTTCTCGGAACTATAGGTGGACTTGGGACGTGGTGTGCTCTCATCTTGAAAATTTCCTTGGCTCTTATTGGGATGGGAGTCTATATAAATCTTTTTTTTCCCGATATGCCCTTTACACTTCTGGCTGCATGTCTTGCATTGTTATTTGGATGTATCAATTTATTTAGTGCCGGGAAATCAGGTTCGTTACAGGTTATTATGGTTTTTGGCCTCCTGACATTTATTGGATGGTTCATAGGTGTAGGTTCTTTTCATATTGAAGCAAATCACTTCACCGGTTTTTTTAATAAAGGCACCGAAGCCTTTCTTTCCACCGCTGGACTGATCTATATAAGTTATATAGGTATTACGAAGATAGCCAGTGTTTCGGAGGAAATAAAGGATCCTGAAAGAAATCTCCCTCTCGGCATCTTTTTAGCCATGATTACGGTGGTAATTGTTTATGTTTTAGGCACATTGGTTATCGTGGGTGTTGTCCCGCCACAGAAACTTTTTGGTAGTCTCACACCTGTTGCAGATGCAGCGCATATACTGGCGGGATCATGGGGAGTAAAAATTACTGCGATGGCCGCGTTGCTTGCTTTTTTATCCATAGCAAATGCCGGAATAATGAGCGCTTCAAGATATCCGCTTGCCATGAGCCGAGATCATCTACTACCTCGATATTTTACTTCATTTAATAAAAGTGGTATTCCGGACCGCGGAATCTATATTACCATCGCCATGGTTCTTGTTGTTATTTTTCTTTTTGATCCACTTAAAATTGCCAAATTAGCAAGCGCTTTTCAACTGTTGATGTTTTCACTTATCTGCCTTGCTGTTATTGTTATGAGGGAGAGCAGGATAGAATCTTATGATCCAGGATACAGGTCTCCCCTGTACCCCTGGATGCAGATTTTTGGAATATTCGCCCCTTTTGTCCTTATTTTTGAAATTGGCATGATCTCTTTATTGTTTACCTTCGGCCTCGTTCTCCTCAGCTCCGTATGGTATTTCTTCTATGCCCATGACAAAGTAGAACGGGTTGGCGCAATGTATCATATTTTTGAACGAATGGGACAGCGTCGATTTGGCGGTCTTGATAGAGAACTTCGCGGTATTCTTGTTGAAAAAGGGTTGCGGGGTTCAGATCCTTTTGATGAAGTGATTACACGAGCACAAGTTATAATGCTTTCAAAAAAGACCACCTTTGAACAAGCTGTATTACGAGCTTCAGATCTGCTGTCTCAGCATCTGCCATACACAGCTGCTCAACTCACCAAACGTTTTTTGGAAGATACAAAATTGGGAATTACTCCTGTTACCCATGGCCTTGCTCTTCCTCACCTTCGACTTCCGAACGTTAAGCGACCTGAAATGGTTCTTCTTCAATGTCGTCCGGGAATCATAATAGATAAAAATATGCAGATTCCTGATACAGGATACTCCTCTGGTCCGATACATGCCGTCTTCTTTCTTGTCAGCCCGTTGGAAAATCCAGGCCAGCACCTGCGAATCCTTGCTAGTATCGCCGGTCACGCGGACGACGACCGTTTTATACCTGACTGGCTCTCCGCAACAAACGAAAATAAGTTAAAGAAATTGTTTCTCAAGGATAAGCATTTTCTCACTATCCACATTAAAGAGGATTCCCAAAGCGCTTCGTTTATTAGTCAGGCAATTGGTGATTTAGAATTGCCTGAAAACTGCCTGATTGCTTTTATTCTCCGAATTAATAAAACTATTATTCCCAGGGGAAATACGGTGCTTGAAGAAAAAGACCTTATTACTTTTATTGGGGAGCCTCATGCTATAGAGCAAGTCTATAATCAATACGGAGGGCGCAAGCAGAAAAAAATTGAAGATTCCGCATAGCAACAGGCTGCAGGAATACGCTCGCAAAACACTTTCAGAAAGCGATAAATAAAACCAAAATATATATTATCTTTGCTGAGTATCAATGTAGTCTTAAAAATGCTTTTGTCTCTTATTCCTTAATAAATCTTATTAGTAATAATATGAAAATTTCTCTATTTCAAATTGACGCTTTTGCAAGTAGGGTTTTCTCAGGAAATTCTGCTGCAGTGTGTCCTCTCGATAAATGGATTGATGATTCCATCATGCAGGCTATAGCGAGAGAAAATAACCTTTCTGAAACAGCGTTTTTCGTAAAGAGGGAGAAGCAGTATGAACTGCGCTGGTTTACGCCGGTTACCGAAGTAGACCTCTGCGGGCACGCTACTTTAGCCGCCGCTTTCGTATTATTCAATGAACTAAAAATATCGGCAAAGGAAATCGTGTTTCATACAAAAAGCGGTCCGCTTACTGTTGAACAAAAAGGAGAGCTTTTGGAAATGGATTTTCCCATGCAGCTACCGGTTGCCTGTGATGTTCCTAATGATTTAATCAAAGGGTTAGGCAAAAAACCGGCAGAAGTTTTAAATTCAGAGGATTATTTGGCAATCTTTGATTCTGAAAGCAAAGTAAGAAATATAAAGCCGGACTTTGAACGACTGAAACGTCTTGACTTAAGAGGTGTAATTGTAACCTCACCCGGAGAGAAATCGGATTTTGTATCCCGGTTTTTTGCTCCAAAATTAGGTATTAATGAAGACCCAGTAACAGGATCTGCCCACTGTTCATTAGCTCCCTACTGGAAAAGACGCCTGGGAAAGAGCAAACTACATGCTATTCAATTATCTTCACAAGGCGGAGAATTATACTGTGAAATTCTTGATAAAAGGGTACTGATTTCAGGGAAAGCAGTTAAATTTTCGCATCGGGAAATTTTTGTTTGAAAGTGCAGATCTCTACATTAAAGATTTCTTGCAACGATCCCTGTACCAGTGAGGTTTAGGGCTTGTTGCGTGTGGCTTTAATTCAATAAATTTTCATAAAGTAAAATGTTTTATGAATTCGCCTTGTAAATTACTAAAGTATTTTATGCTATAGGAATCCTGAAAGGTGTTACAACGAAGGATCTATTTGGGGCAAGAAGGTAAGAACGAGTTTCTGAAAACAAAAAAGGGAAACGATGAAAAATATTTTAGATACTTCCGCAATTTTATCATATTTGGGAAAAGAAAAAGGCTCTGCAAAACTAGATTCTTTTAAAAGTGGATTGGCAATACCTTTTATAGCTTTAACCAAACTTTATCAGACTAGCTGACAGAAAAAGGGAAAGGTGACAGCAGAGAAAATAAACGGTGTGGTAAAAGCCTAATAACTTCCAATGCTCTTGCCGGATGAAAAAATTATTCTCACGGTAGGCAAGTTTAAAGTAAATTACCATCTGGGCATTGCCGATACTTTTATCATTTACTTCGCGTATAATAGAAAATATTCGTTGGTGACCAAAGACCCGGATTTTGAGATCTTAAAAGACAAGGTGAAAAATTTTTATGGCTTTGAGCTTTCATAAATAATTATTATTTCCGGACAGTACGCTTTTTTCAAAGTCCAATCACCATCTTAAATCTTTAAACCCAGAGTAAGATTTGGGATAATCACCTCTTATAACGGTCTTGCAATTTTTTCATTCTATGCATCGATTCTTTTTAAAACAAAAACAAATTCTAAATAATAATGTCTTTTTTAATCCCGAAGAAAGTAAACAGATCAAAAATGTCCTGCGCCTTTCAACAAAGGACCGCCTTTTGGTTTTGGATAATCAAGGAAACACCTATACAGTGGAAATCTCAAAATCAGATAATAAAACTTTAAAAGGAAATATTATTAAAAAGCAATTTGAAAGTCCTGACTCTAGGTTCTCAATAACATTAGGACAGGCTTTAACTAAAGGTTCGAAAATAGATTTTATTATTCAAAAGGCGACAGAACTGGGTGTGGAAAACATCACTTTTATCGAGACTGAAAGAAGTGTGGTCAAATATAAAAATGTTCAGGCAAAAGATAAATTGAAAAGATGGGAAAAAATAGCTAAAGAGGCCGCGGAGCAATCGCATCGCTTAACTATTCCGACTGTTTCCTGCTACCGGAATTTAGAAGATTTTTGTGAAACTGATGAAAATGCAAACCTAAGATTGATATTTTGGGAAAAGGAAAAGGAAAAAAAGTTGAGAGATTACCTGAAAAATGATATTGGTATAAGCCGTTTATCAATATTGATTGGTCCTGAAGGGGGATTCAGCTCAAAAGAAATCGAGCTGACCCGTAAATTCGGCTTCATTCCTGTAGGGTTAGGTTCTCGAATCCTTAAAACAGAAACGGCTGTATTATCTATTTTAAGCATTATCCAATACATAAATGAGGAATTAGGATAAAAGGTATGGGAAAAATAAAAACAGCACTTATTAGTGTATCGGATAAAACAGGGATTGTTGAATTCGCAAAGTTTCTATCAGAAAACAGAGTAGAAATATTATCTACAGGTGGTACGGCCACACTTCTAAAAGAAAATAGCCTGTCTGTAACAATGGTCTCAGAGTATACAGGATTTCCTGAAATGATGGATGGCAGGGTAAAGACCCTTCATCCAAAAATCCACGGTGGATTATTAGGAAAACGGGACGATGCAAATCACATGAAAGTGATGAAAGAACACGGCATAAAGCCTATAGATATGTTAGTGGTGAATCTTTATCCATTTGAAGAAACGATCTCAAAAGAGGACTGTTCCTTTGAAGACGCCGTTGAAAACATTGATATTGGCGGGCCATCCATGATGAGGTCCGCTGCCAAAAATCATAAAGACGTCGCTGTTGTTGCAAACTCTCGCCGTTATGAAAAAATAATGCAGGAATTGAAGGATAATGACTTTTCTATCGGTAAAAAAACTAGACTGTCACTGGCACAGGAGGCGTTTGCCCATATTAGCCGCTACGACAGCCTTATTTCTGATTATCTTTTAGAAAAAAGCGAAACTAGTAAATCTCATTATCCTGAAAACCATCATATTTTATTGAGAAAAATTCAGGATTTACGTTATGGAGAAAATCCTCACCAGAGCGCCGCTTTTTATATAGATGCTCGATCAGGAAATACAGACATTACACAGGCTCAACAGTTACAAGGGAAAGAACTCTCTTTTAATAATATTATCGACCTGGACGCTGCTTTGAAAGTGGTTCTGGAGTTTAAGGAGACAGCTTCAGTTATTATTAAACATACAAATCCCTGCGGAATTGGTATTGATGAAAGCCTTGTTGAAGCGTACAAAAAGGCAAAGGAAACAGACCCTGTTTCTGCTTTCGGGGGTATTATTGGATTTAACAGAATAGTTGATGCGTCAACCGCTGAAGAAATTGTGATGACTTTTATCGAAGCTATGATTGCGCCTGATTACGAAAAAAAAGCGTTAGAGATACTTTCGAGGAAAAAGAATTTAAGACTGATGAAGCTGCCCGGGGGAGTGGGAAAAATGAATGGGGGAAACCTGGATATAAAAAGGGTGTCAGGTGGTTTACTTTTGCAAAATAATGACGATATAGATTTAGTAGAATCGCAACTCAAAGTGGTTACTAAAAGACAGCCTTCTCAAGATCAATGGAAAGCATTGCGTTTTGCGTGGAAAGCGGCAAAACATGTGAAATCGAATGCCATTGTCTTTGCAAAAAAAGACCGCACTATAGGTATTGGCGCCGGACAGATGAGTCGTGTTGATTCCACCAAGATTGCGGTTGAAAAAGCAAAAAGCTCTCTAAAAGGAACTGTTATGGCGTCAGACGCCTTCTTCCCTTTTCGAGATGCAATTGACGCGGCTGCTGAAAATGGGATAGCTGCTATAATTCAACCGGGCGGTTCTATAAAAGATGAGGAAGTAATTACGGCAGCCAATGAACACAAAATTGCTATGGTATTTACCGGCATCCGGCATTTTAAACATTAATTTTTAGTTTTCGGTAGTCAGCAATTTGCTTATAGTCGGTCGGATACAGTTAAATCATGAAAGTCTTAGTAATAGGCAGCGGGGGCAGGGAACACGCCCTGGTGTGGAAGATTTCCCAGAGCCAGATGGTTTCTGAAATATTTTGCGCTCCGGGAAATCCCGGGATAGAAGACAAGGCAAGCCTTGTTGATATAAAGGCTGATGATATTGATGGTTTGCTGAACTTTGCCAAAGATAAAAAGATTGATTTAACAATAGTAGGTCCTGAGCTGCCACTTACTTTAGGGATAGTGGATCTTTTCGAAGGAGCTGGACTTAAAATTTTTGGTCCGTCCAAAAAAGCTGCTGAGCTAGAAAAGAGTAAAGCCTTTAGCAAGGATCTCCTGAGAAAATATAAAATCCCCAGTGCAAACTATAAACTCTTTACATCTTCTCAGAGTGCCGGAGAATATCTAAAAGATCAGAAGTTTCCAATTGTAATTAAAGCGGATGGTTTAGCCGCCGGGAAAGGTGTAATCATTTGTGATTCTTTAGAAAGCGCGGAACAGGCAGTAGAAGAAATACTGGTAAAAAAAATATTCGGTAGTGCCGGCAATAAAATAGTTATTGAAGAATTCCTTGAAGGGGAAGAAGTTTCTGTTCTTGCTTTTTCTGATGGAAATAATATAGTGCCTCTTGAGCCGGCTCAGGACCATAAAGCAATCTATGATGGAAATCGAGGGCCTAATACCGGAGGTATGGGAGCCTATTCTCCAGCGCCCATTTTTACCGATACTCTGGCTGAAGAAATTCTTGAAAATATTTTAAAACCCACAATCAAGGCAATGGCTCTAGAAGGAAGGGCCTATAAAGGAATACTCTACGCCGGGTTAATGATTATACGCGAGGAACCAAAGGTTTTAGAATTTAATGTGCGGTTTGGCGATCCAGAAACTCAGCCTATTCTTATGCGGATGGAAAGTGACATTGTGCCACTTTTTCTTGCTGCTATTGAGGGGAGATTGGATAGTCAAAAAATAAAATGGCGTAAAGACGCATCTGTGTGCGTTGTGATGGCATCGGCAGGCTATCCTTACAGCTACCCAAAGGGAGAAAAAATTGAAGGGGTTGATAAACTGAGAAACAGCAGGAATACTGTTGTTTTTCATGCAGGCACAAAAAAAGTTGATAACAAATTGGTGACTAACGGAGGAAGGGTATTGGGAGTTACCTCCCTTGGAAATACTGTTTCAGAGGCCATCAAAAATTCTTATCGGGCAGTCTCAAAGATTTCATGGGAGAATGTATATTACCGAAGAGATATTGGAAAGAAGGGGGTAAAGTGAAGGGGCTATTTGTACGAATATTTTGCATTGGAAGAATTTTTTTAGGTTTTTTTCTGTTATCAGTATTTCTTTTATTGGCAGGTAATGTATCAGCAGAGATGGGAGCATCATTTGCTTTTAATAATGGCTACCGATCCGATGATATCGATTGGAATATTGCCGGGGATACCGCTGGAAACAATCCAAATATTTTATCAGAGTTGACCTGGAGTGATTTAAAGATTTATCAGTTGCAAGCAGAGGGTAAAGTTATTTTGGAATGGTTATATCTGCGCGGTTCAGTAGGTTACGGTTGGATTTTGGATGGCGACAACCAGGATTCAGACTATTTGGGGAACAACCGTACTTTTGAATATTCCAGATCAAATAACAGTTCTGATAATGGAAATGTAATGGATGCTTCTATAGGGGTGGGGTATCCATTTGAACCCGGAGCCGGGTGGTTGAGAATGACGCCTCTTCTGGGTTATTCCCTCCATGAGCAAGATCTCACTATAACAAACGGTTTTCAAACCATTCCTTCAGACGGATCATTTTCAGGTTTGAACAGCACCTATCATGCTAAGTGGAAGGGGCCATGGGCAGGTATTGACTTCTCCATTGAAGCAAGCAGAAGACTTTCGCTTTTCAGTTCTTTTGAGTATCACTGGGCGGATTATGACGGTGAAGCAAACTGGAACCTCAGGACTGACTTTGAGCATCCGAAGAGTTTTGAACATGATGCAAGCGGCAAAGGCATTGTGGTCTCTGCCGGTGGTAGTTACGCTATAAGTAAGAATTGGCTTATCAACGCGAATATAGATTACCGGGAGAGCTCAACTGATGCTGGCACTGACCGCACCTTCTTTGCTGATGGCACTACGTCGGACACACGTCTCAATGAAGTCAATTGGAGCTCCTATTCGGCCATGTTAGGAATAATCTTCCGTTTTTAGGCTTGCTATGGAGCAGATGTCGAAGTATAAAAGCTCAGGAGTTGTGTTAATAATGCAATCATTGCATTATGTTGTGTTACAAAGGCATACCGGACGGTACGGCAAAAAAGCATTAGCCGCATTTTGAATAACCACACAGTCGGCATAGCAGGCAGCCATCGGCATGTTCAAGATTCCCTCCATTGCAATCCGGACAGATCATGATCGTGGCCAATTCAAGAAGGTGCGGGTCGTCAGGCTCTTCAAACTTTGTATCTGATTTGGGTTGATTTCCCTTCTTTTCCTCTTTTTTTCTTTTTAAATATTGATGTATAGCTTTTCCAATAGCATCCGAGCAGGACAAGATTTTCTCACCGTTTTCCCATGATTGCTGGTGGCAGCTTATTCCGCGCAGTTGTTTGGTAATGATATCTGGTTCAATATTTGACCTGAGGGCGAGCGAAACCAGGCGCCCTATAGCTTCTAACTGGGAAGCCGCACATCCGCCGGCTTTTCCCATCTGAGTAAATATTTCAAAAGGAATTTCATTGTCACATTCATTAACAGTTAAATACATGTTGCCGCAGCCTGTTGATACTAACTGGGTACTCCCACGAGTTATTTTTGGTCTGGGTCTTGGAGTTATTTTTGTGGAGGGCTGCTGTTTTTTTGCGGGTTTAACAGTACCAGTTGTCAGTACCTGTTTGGATCTGCTGCCATCCCTGTAAATTGTGACCCCTTTGCAACCGGTAGAGTGGGCAAGCATATAGGCTTTGCGAATGTCATCCTCGGTTGCTGAATTAGGAAAATTCACTGTTTTGGAAACGGCATTATCCGTACTTTTTTGAAAAGCAGCCTGTATTTTTATATGCTGTTCAGGAGTAGCATTATGTGCTGTAACAAATAAGCTTGCGATATCTGCGGGTACTTCAGAAATATTTTCAAGATGTCCTTCATGAGCAATTGTCCTCATCAAGTCAGCCGAATAGAACTCTCTTTCTTTAGCCATCTGTTCAAACAAAGGGTGAACTTCTATCAGCTCGTCATTATCCATCACATTTCTCACATATGATACGGCAAAGATTGGCTCAATACCGGAAGAACAGTTGGCAATAATGCTGATAGTACCTGTTGGCGCGATAGTAGTGGTTGTAGCGTTGCGGGGCTTTATCTCATCCTTATCCTGAGCAGAGTCGAAGGGCGGTTTATCATAAATACTGCCTTCAAAAGTTGGGAATAAACCCCTTTTTTCGGCTAATAAGACAGATGCCTTTTTTGATTCTTTATTTATAAAGGACATAACCACTTCTCCAATCGTTATAGCTTCATCAGAATCATAAGGAATGCCTAGTTTAATAAGCATATCGGCAAACCCCATAACCCCTAATCCAATTTTCCGGTTTGCTTTAGTCATAAGTTCAATTTTTTTCAAAGGGAAATGATTTATCTCTATAACATTATCCAGAAAATGAACCGCTTTATGTATAGTACAAGAAAGTTTTTCAAAATCTATTTCCCGCAGAATTAATGGTGCATCAATGGAGCCATTCGTATCCCCTGAGTTAAGCTTCGCATTGCTGGAACTCCCCCTTTCTTTGACCATGGCTGAAAGATTAATAGAACCTAGGTTGCAAGATTCATAGGGAAGTAAAGGCTGTTCACCGCAGGGATTTGTGCTTTCTATGCTGCCTGAATTTGGGGTAGGGTTATCCCTGTTAATCCGGTCAATAAAGATGATTCCCGGATCGCCGTTTTTCCATGCCGATGAAACTATATTGTTAAAAACCTTTTCTGCGGAAAGTTTCCCTGAAATTTCGTTGGAATGTGGATTATAAAGGTTGTAATCCTCTCTTTTAATAACCGCTTTCATAAACACGTCAGTTAAAGCCACGGAAATATTGAAATTATTTATCTGATTATCGTCTTCTTTACATGTGATAAATTTTTCGATATCAGGGTGGTCAACTCTGAGAACTCCCATGTTTGCTCCGCGTCTGGTTCCACCCTGCTTAATAGCTTCAGTTGCCGAGTCAAATACTTTCATGAACGAAATAGGACCGCTCGACACTCCGTTTGTTGTCGCCACAGGTGAGTTTGCCGGGCGGAGACGAGAAAAGCTAAAACCAGTTCCTCCTCCGCTTTTATGGATCAATGCAGTATCTTTAATGGTTTCAAAAATGCTTTCCATGGAATCTTCAATTGGCAGAACAAAACAGGCGGATAATTGCTGCAACTCACGTCCGGCGTTCATTAAAGTCGGAGAATTAGGCAAAAAATCCAGGCTGGCCATCATATTATAAAATTCTTCTTCAGTTACTGAAACATCAGCATCTGGATTAAATTTGAGATCTGCAGAAGCAATATTTTTTGCAACTCTGAGAAAGAGATCTTTCGGTTTTTCAACGACTTTCCCGTCTTCATTTTTCTTTAAATACCTCTTTTCCAATACCTTCAGAGAATTTTCAGATAAAACAGGTTCCGGAAATCTGCCTTCGTTTTTAGTATTACCAGCTACATGCTTTATTAAGGTTTTAAGAGTACCGGGTGGTTCAGTAGGTTTTTGAGAGTTAGAAAGGGTGCTATCCGATGTAGAACTTTTATGCGTTTCTTGTACTCCAGTTTTGCGTTCTTTTAACTTCATAATATGCCCTTTCGTAGTAATATTTTTATATAAAATGAGATTAGATTGACCCTCTATATTGTATGGAGAAGAAAATTTACCTCAATATATAGTATATGTCAAGTTAAATTTCGTGCATTTGTAGAAAATTTTGATGAAATACAAACCTGCCAAAACCACCCCTTTAATCCTTACTAAAGGAGGGGACACAGTCCGGAACAATCGTTTTGAAAGATCTTCCGTTTCTATGAGATTCATAAATTCTTATCGATTAATGTATCCAAAATTTTCTTGGCTTCTTCAGTAATGTTTTCGGAAATTTTATCGTTGTTTTTATCGTGTTTATTAGAACTTTCTTTATTACTTTTGCTGACACGGCCTTTTTTATCTTCGTTTTTCTCACTGTCTTCTAAACTTCCCGTTATGGCATCCAGACCGGTTTTTATCTTATCCTTCATATCGGGTAATTTAAGTTTATCCTGCACGTTTTCCATAAGTTTTTTTTTCATATCTTTCATAACCTTACTTTGCATATTTTCCATAATATTTTTATCAGAAAAAGAGGTTTTCGATAGTTCACGTGAAATATTCAGGATGTAAGGAGCTAATTTTGACTTTGCAATGATTTCTTTTTTGGCATAAGGGACAAAGCCGATAGGAATCATAATCACCGCAATAATTAATATTCCCTTAACCAATCCCAGGAGGCTACCACCAATACGATCGGTAACAGTAAGAGTTTTAGTTTCATATAGCAGCTTTCGGACTAATTGCCCAATCTGGCTTATAATTAGCGCGGAAAAGATAAATATAAATCCAAAACTTAATAAATCGGCTACCATTTTATTTGAAACAAAATCGGAAATCTGAGTGGAAATAAGAGAATAATATCTATGGGAGAGAATAAAAGCGAAAATAATTGAAGCAAGTGAAAACAGCTCCTTAATCAGCCCCCTGATAAGGCTGTAAACTGTTGACGCTATCAGTAAAACTATAACGCTAATGTCAAACCAATGCATAGTATGCTATTAATTTTATATTATAAAAAATAATAATCAACCCCAATATAGAATTTTAAAAATTCTATATCGGGTTTTGCGTTTTAATCTAAATGATTTGGACACGCTCGACATTATGTTGACAATTGAATTGGATTAAAATATTTTAGTGTTTTTGGAGGGTACTAATATGAATGAAACACATTTTGACATAGAATTAAATTGTAGGGGTTTATCCTGTCCATTGCCTATCGTTAAAACAAAAATGGCTATTTCAAAATTGAGGGAAGGACAGGTGCTTAAGATAATTTCTACAGACCCCGGGACCAGAGCTGACATGGCTGCATGGTCTTCCAGAACCGGCCATGAAATTATAATGTCTGAAAATAATAACGGGGAATACATTTTTTATCTTAAACATAAATAACTTAAACCTTTTTTTGGACTATTATATGCCAATCGGTACTGTTTATCTTTATTACTTCCAAAACCTTATGCCCTTCGTTTTCCATACTTCCGGGGACATTTTTCGTAGCAGGCTCATGGTCAATAATTATTTTAAGAATTTTTCCCGCATCCATTTCTTCAAGCGTTAGTTTAGACTTTACAAAAGTATAAGGACAAACCTCTCCTTTTATGTTAATTGTTTTATCCGGTTCCATGTATTAATTTCTATCCTATACACAAACAACTTTATCGGTAGAAAAGATTATATTCAGCATTTCCTTATAATCTATTGCTTGATTCTCTGTGTTTATTTTACATAAATCCGCGTCTTCTTTAAGAACTTTTACTTTATCTATTTTCCTCAGTTTTTCTAGGCAAACGGCGTTTTGGATTAAAATTGCCTCATGATTTTCTTTTTTTATATCGAAATATTTTAAAAATGGAGAATCAGGGTTACGGATAATAAAAAGAGATTTTTTCATTTTATTTATCAATGAATAACAACATTTGCCTTATCAAGAAGATCAATAAACTCAGGGGGCTTAATACTTTGATATTTAATATTATTAGAAATAGAGAAATTGCCCGCATCTTCTACATAAAACTTTGCATCCAATTCCGCCAGCATTTTAACATGTTTGAAAGCAGGTTTCATATTGGCCTTTGATTTATCCAGTTCCTGCAAAACATGACATGAATTTCCTAAGAACACGAGATTTAAAATATTTTCATCATTTAAGGTTAAACCCACGGCAAGGCGAAGCTTTTCTAAAGCTTTGTTTGTTTCAAAGGTATAATCGGAAAAAATAATAAAAATGCTTTTGGTCAAATTCCCTCCTAAACGCGTAAAAATTTTGCTACGAAGTATTTTGAGATTCGTATTTTATTAAATTCCAATGAGATTATATAAACGCAATATACCTGTCTGTTTCATTAGCGATAAAGGCATTGTCATATTGGCTTCCGTATTTAAATCCTTGGTATTTATAAGCATGAAGCTCATCCGCGCTATGAGTACAAACCGTCACCTTAACTCTCTTATCTTTAGCAAGTTCTTGAAGGGATTCGTTTGTCCCGTTAAGCGCTCCCTCATGCATCAGAAAAAGTTCAACTTCTATACCCTCTTTTACTGCTGCCGACGAAAGACCAATAGCTGAAAGGGTATCCTGGCTTTCAGGTCCCTTAAAAAGCAGTATTCCAAGTTTTTTCTTTTTCATAAATCAGGGACCTTTATCAAGTTCAGGCAAGATAAACTGTTTTTCAATTTGGGTAATCTCGCTAACTTTTTCCACAATAGTTTTCATTTTTATTTTTAACGGCTCAAAATAAAGGCTGATTTTTCTTTCATTTGCTTTAAAGCGAGCTGAATTGACACCCTCCAATTTTTTTAACTCACTGGCTATCATATCCTTACCCATAATACAGCAGATATTATTTTTATCGAAATTGATTGTTAAGCGTTTTTCATCCGCTTGTGCATGGGATGCAACTACAAAAAACATCAAGAACAAAAGACTAATCTTAAAAATCCGCTGCTTTAGCCACATCATCTAAATCCATCTCCAATTGTTTTGCGACTTTCATCATTGCTCTTGGCTGAAATAAAGCCGCGAAAGCTGTAGGTTTTAAATAAGAAATGTAAATCGTATTTTCATTTTTCGGCTGGTAAACCACTAATCGGACAGGCATAAAGACGCCTGCTCTCAAATCCGACGAAACAACTTCATTGCAATTTATGAGATTGCACATTTCGATAATCTTATAATGCTGAAACCCTATGCTTAATTTATCTACCAGTGCGGCTTTTTCTTTTATGTTATCAACATTTACAATTTTTACAATGCGATAATTTTTTAATTGGGCTTCTTTGATTAAATTTTCTATTATTTCACCAAAATCAGCTTTTTGAAAAACGTGAGTTACAATATCTTTGTTGATGTCCATTAAACCATTATATAAACTGATTAAGGGGTATGCTATTTCATCATAACTAATTTTTCTGTTTTTTCATTCCAGACTGCCAACCAATACCAGAGATACATAATTCCAAAAACAAATAACAGAGCAATCAACCAGCTATTGAAGATATCAGGGAGAAATACCCTTTTAAAATAAGAATATTCAAATACCAGTTGCAATATTACATGAGTGCCCGCTGCTGAAAGGGAAAATGCAAAAACAGCCAACCATGACTTCAGTTGACCTTCTCCGGAGCGCCATAGAGACCCTGAAGCGCAACCTCCGGCGAGAACCATTCCGATAGCAAATATAAAGCCTCCTATAACAGCAGGCAATCCCGCTGAAGGGGCTATTTGAACAGTAAAATCTTTAATTCCGGAAAATTTTAAGATAGAAAAACCAGAAATACAAATTAGAAAAGCCGTAACAACCGCTTTTATCATCTCTCCCTCCCCGGTCAAAAAAGGTTCTCTAAAAGCCCGCACAAAGCAGAATCTCGATCTCTGGTTTGTGATTCCTAAAATCACGGCCAGGCAGAAAATAACACCCAGAACATTTAAATCCAGATAGTCGTAATAATAAGGAATTAACAACAGACCGGTAACTACTACAGAAATGCCTGAGTAAATTTGAAGCAGGGGAGGGGGGTAAAAAGCTTTTCCACTTTTGACCGGCTTTTTTTCAGATCTTCTCATGTCCCATATCAAATAATTAAGACCTGCAATTGTGCCGATAAGCAGACCTAACATCATGAATAAGCCGCTTCCTGATAGGGCGCTGATGGAACTAAAAAATCCGCCTATGGTGCACCCCCTGGCAAAATTTGCCCCAATTCCCATTAATATACCCCCCCAAATACCTTTCATTGCTTCTTTAAGAGGCGGTATTTGTATGCTGAACTCTTTTGCCAGCAATGCAGAGCCAAAGGCGCCAAACAAAAAAGCCATATCCATTACTGAGCTGGTATGTTCCAGAGGAGATATTTGTGCAACATCTGGAAAATTTGGAATGAACTCAAGCAGATGCAGTCCCCAATTTCGTAATCCCGAGAAAATAGACCAGGGACTGTCAAAGGCAAACATCATGGTATTGACAAATCCAATAAGCAAAGCGCCAATAAATGGAGACCACTGGCTTTTAAAAAGGCTTTTCCAGATTTCCAATTATGATACTTTCTGTCAGGAGAATTTAATTTCTTTAGAAGCTTTAAACGTTTCGTTTTGATTGCTTTGAAAAACAACTTTCAGAGTTGCTTCCTTATCCGCTTTTAAAGGGAATTCGATTCTTGGATTCTGGCTTACGGCAGAGGACATTAAAAAAGTACAAACTTTTTCTTTACCGTAAAATACTTCCATTTCTTTTAGATATACTGCCGGTTCTTTTCTGTAAAAATCATCCGTATCTCCTATAGTTGCCAGGCCTGTAATAGAAGGGTATTTTGGCTGTACAGCTACATTAATAATATCCCCTTTTTTAATTTTCCTCGGCAGTTTAATTTTAGGAGGTTTTTTTTTTCTTGCCACTTTAGCACCCTCCGCCGACAATTCTAATCATCGCATCTCCAACCCACCGTCCATGTTTACTGCAAGCTATCACAGCGTAAACTGTGGTAGTACCTGCTGCCATTCGAGTCTGGAACTTCAAATGTGGTCTTCCATTTTGTGGAGAAAATAAAAATCTCCCTTTTGTCGTAATAGGATCTGATAATACAATAACATCAACACTTTCAACAAAATGATCCTTTTCCATAGGATGATCGAGAGTAAGTTCTATGGGTACAAATCTACCGTCTTCCGCAACCATCGGAATTTTAAGTTTGGGTGTATGAGTTTTTTCCAGCCCTCGTAAATTATCTATATCCTTTGCTTTTTGAATGTCATCAGGCAAAGCTATAGCAGCAGCAAGTTTGGGGTCTACTTTTCCAAGAAAGGACATCGTAAACAGACCAATGCTTACATGTTTAACAAAATTTCTTCTATCTAATTTCATAGGATATTAATAATAATTTAACCGATCTCTATTCTTTATTTATTCCATTTTTTAATAAGTTCCGATAATATTTTAGTTTCTTCTTCCGTAATGTTCTTGGTCGCCGGCATTCCTTCTTCATATTTTTCAGGATATCGTGTTTTTTCTTTGGAAACGCCCTTTAAAAGCATCTCGTTAATGGTCCTGACATCGTATTTTCTAATAAAATCATTGTTTCGAAGCGACGGGGCGTCTCCTCCGCCTTTAGCGTTTCTACCATGACACTCGGCGCAAGCATTCAGGTAAATCATCTTAATGTTTTTATTCGGAAATATTTCAGCTGCTGAAATAGATGTTGGTAATAAAAAAACACCGCAAAGAATAAAGATGACTACAAATCGATTCATATTACAGCACTCTAATAATTATATTAGTGCCTGACCGAGAAATGTCCCCCTTTGCGGTCATTTCGAGCCCTTATAGTCATTCTAAGAGAGCCAAGCTACTGAAAAATTCTCGTTCAGGACAGACCTGGCAAGGCTCTTCAAAAGGCTCACGATGAACTCTGTGAGAAACCTAGTGAATTAAAATATTAAGGTTAAAGATTTCTCTCTTCCGTCGAAATCACAAATACTGAGCTTTTCGTTCCTGCACTATTTGCCGGACAATGGTGTCGGTAACGCGTGATGGGGTTCTCCATCTACACTCATGCTATGGATTACTTCATTAGTATTAGCATCGATCTGGTGCAGCATTCTACCAAAAGTTTCTGCAACCCAGTATGATTTGTTGTCCGGCATTAAACCTATATTGCATAATCCTTCCGCGTCTTTAATCTCGATGCTTCCAACCTCTTTTTTACTCTTGGCGTCATAGATTCCCACTCTGCTTTCGCCCCTCAAAGTCACCAGTATACGTTTTTTATCGGGTGAAAAAGCTACGCCGTGAGGATTTTTCCCTACTTTAAACTCTCCAACCTTTTTTCTATTTTTCCAGTCGACAATTGAGACTTTATTCCCGCTGCCGCCAGCCACGTAAACATTTCCATCTGGACCAAAGACAAACTGGTGAGAATCACTTGGCGTCTTGATAATATCGTATTTCCCGGTTATCCGGTCCAAAACAATAACTTTTTTATTCTGACTGGCAGAGATTACGTGTTTTCCGTCAGGCGCTACAAGGATTCCACAATTTTTAGTTGTTTCAGGAATTGGAAACCATTTACTAACGCCCTTTTTGGCAATATTATATTCCACAATATCACCCGGAGGCATAGCGTTCATATATAAATATTTTTTATCCGGAGACATAGCTACCCCGTGAGATCCCAGTATAGGCAATGGCGAATAAGATACAACGGTTTTTGTTTCCGGGTTGATAAGAGCCATTTGTTTGGTTTTATCAAGAATTACGCGAATAAGGTAATCAGGTTCAGCGTGTACCGTAATTACAGAAGCGATCATAGAAAAAATAAAAATAAATACAGACAAAACTGCCGTTTTTTTTAACATTTTTTATCTCTCCAAAAAATAAATTATTGAAAAAAACTTTATAGCTAAAATTTTTTTAATTAAAAATCACCCCTTTCTCTGTTAATTTGTTATATAGTAAGTAAGCCTGCCTTAAAAAACGAGGTATCAAAGGAAATGAGAGGGATTGCATCCCCCTTGCCCTCGCTCTGCATTCATCCCCGCCATAAATAGCTGGATATTCTGCGATTATTTCATAAAGCGGCCAATGGGTCGCAACCAAATAGGGCTTCCGTCCTGGCAAAAAAACTTTCTCAAAAAAGAAGTTTTTACAGTTTATAGCATAAAGTTAAGATTTTTTCGAGATCGATCTTAAAAAGTTTATTATGTCCCAAATCTCATTATTCTTAAGGATCAAGCCAAATGGAGGCATCTCAAACCATATACCTCCGTTTTTGATTTTTTGAAATAAAAAACCATCTGAAATGTCGGCAATCGTTCCGTCCGTAAAATCCCATGGAACCACTTCAAAACTTTCAGCAGAAGGTCCATTCCCATCCGCTTTTTCTCCATGACAAACGGAACATTTTTCAAAAAAAAGCTTATTTCCATTTGAAATAGATTTTGAGTCAGCGGCTCGAGGATTTTTAATTGCGTCAACATCGATTTCTTTTTCTTTGGCGTAACTAAAACAGGTTAAAATAAAAAAGACACCAAGAGTTAAGGCGATTAATCTCATCATAATTCCTTTCATTATAACTTTAAAGGGATTTATAATCAAAAGGATTTTAGTTGGTTTCCATCTCTAATAGGGTATAAAGATAATCTCGTACTATGTTCTTTTTTAATGGATTTTTGAGGTTTTGTGGTTTTCGACAGACAGGCAAGTTGTGGCATTTATAATGATTGACTTTTAAAAACAACAAATATCGTTATGGACAAAAGAGCTGATTCCTGCAAGATCTATGCAAGTGAACTCCCCGTACGCATGGTGTTCTGCTCTGCGGTGAGATAGATGATCTGATTCATACGAAAGACCTTGTCATATAGGTCTTCCTTTATGTACTGGGAATGAAACACCCGGGCGTCGAAGATGGCTAATCTATTGGGCTTCATCTCCACGAGTTGCAGCAATTCCCAAAACTCATTTCCATCGTTGATATAGTTATTCCCCTTGGCGGCGAACAAGGGGTTGAAGATCATACTGCGTTGGAAGTTTTCATAGCCTTCCTCTGTTTGAAAGAATTCGTTACTCAGTTCGAGTCGCTCGGCCAATTGCCAAACCTCTTGATCCGGCGTGATAGGGAGCCTTGGCAGCCGTTCTAAATCTGTCGGACGATGGCGATAGAGTGCGGTTCCTCCGGTAGAGGACTGCTCAGGATTCAGATAGATCAATGCGGTAATATCCGGGTCTATGTGTGGTGCACGCTGCCCGATATTGAGTCGGTAGTCCATTGTGGTTAGGGCTTGAAAAACGGCTAACTGGGGTTGAAAAAACGAATATAGCTGCGATCCCCAAAGTTGACTTATTGCGTTGATAACGGGTTCGGTACTTATATTGATTTGCGCTCGACGTCCGGGGAAGTTTCCGGTGAGATCATAATGGTCGGTATAGGGCAGTTTGGCTATAACCTGTAGAATCTTTTCCAGGTCCTTATAGAAATTATCAACCAGGACTGCTTTATGCTTCCCCTTGCCAACGTATGCTACTTGACTCTTTAAATTAGGGTTAATCTCTAGGAGGTCATCATTTATTTCCACAGCTTTTCTCCTTAAAGTTCGAGATCATATATATCAATTTGCATGCCATCTTTATACATTCTTGATTTATTTCTTACAGTATTGATATATTTGGAGAAATCTAAAATAATGAGTTTTGGAGGGAATGCAGCGATGTTACATATGAGTAACGGGAAGGATATAATGACAAATCATAACGCTCTTTACTCCCAAGTGCAATCATGTATATTGTGATGTATCTAATTAAGCATACAATATATTGGATAAAAAGAGCAAAATGTAATTGGACGGTTAAATTGGCCTTAAGTTAACTAATAATACTTAATCTAAACAACAGTTACTTTACATATTTCCAAGTCAAGCTTTTTTTGAGATGACTTCAACTTTGAGCGGGTGGCAAGCCTGACTTCGCCCCAACAAGAATAAATTTGCCACAAAGAGACTAAGAAAGAAAGAAAAATCTTCAAGATTTTGTGGCTTAGCGGAAAAAAATCAATATGTTGTAGAAAAACAGTGCAAAAAAAAATGTTACCGGTTGGCAATGCAAAAGAAGTATCTAATTACAACATCTTTTGTGCCACGATTTCTAATCCTTGAAATTTTAAAGAGAGATTGCAACCGGGGTACTTGCTGTAAGCATCCGTTTCATCTTTGTATTCGTTGGAGTCTAAATGTGTGACTTTAAATCCGGATTGTTTGATGTCAGAGATAAGGGTTTGACAGAAATCATCTTCAATTTCAATGAGGGATTCTAAGTAACCGGAAGTCAACTTTTTTTTGAATTCAGCATCATCTGCCTGACGCAGAATTCGGAGTTCCACGTCAGTATCCAAAATCTCAAGTATTCCGTCAGGTTCAAGACTTTCCCAAGCCCAGCGAAGGAATTTTTTCCTTTCCATTCGTTTTAAATGATGCATGAATTTATTTGACATAATTAAGCCGAATTTTAAATTTTGCGGGGCTTTGTCCGGGAAATCGGCATCAAGGATTTCAATGTTCCGCTTGCCCAACATAGTTTTGTAATGAGTGAGGCATTGGAAGATGAAGGGCATGCAATCGGTTAAAACCAGCCTGGGATAATTTCCAGGCCAGTTAAAAATCACTCTAAGGCCGGCCAGGCCGGTTGCTACATCCATCAGAGACTGGTTCAGGTTGCGGGGCTTAGGCTCAACTGGATTTTGCCAGGGGAAATTCTTTGTCTCAAACACGTAATAGCTATAACATTCACTCAACAATCTTATGATTTCCGGGTCTTTATAAAACAGAGGATCTTTTCTAAGGGTCAGGGCCAGTTGCTGAAATAGGAAGTCCATCTTGCGGTTCAGCGACACCAGTTGTAGATTTGCTTTCACTACTCTACCTGATGGTTCCGTAACTCTCCGTCTATCGTGAACAGAAGCGGCGCCTGATAAAGGAACTCTTGGATTCGTTGGAACCGCCGGATTCCCAGATGTTTCAGGTTCGAAGAAATCACCATACTCTTTTTGCAGGTTTTTATTGATGAGATCAAAATTTAATAATACTGATAGTCTTTCGTGCTGAAGATAAACCAGGTCAGCCAGGTCAATCATCATTTCCGGGTAAATAGCGCACAGCAGCGTATTGAAACACTCCTGGTATTCCATTCCCTTTGGAGTATCGGCAAATCCCAGTAATTTATTCAAATGCTCAAATAGAGCTTTTGCCCGTATATCCAGCACAGGTAAAAAGGAATTTTTTAATCCTAAAAAGGATCTTCCTCTACCGGTCAGTAAAGGAAGTTTATCCGAAGTTTTTACAAAAATAGGGCAGTTCAAATCATTACCTTTGTTTGGCATATATCTGGGGCAGTCGATTAGTTCCGTACTTTGAGATATAGAGGAAAACATGTTCGCGCGCGTTGATCCGCACAGCCCAGGGTTCGAAATCATTGCGATAGATATCTTCGGAAAGCTCCATAGCCTCCATACAGGTGATGCCTATCGGCTTGTTAAGTGTGTAATAGTAGTCGAGCGGTATATCATATTCGTCCTGCTTGTGAATCGTGATTCCGAACCTCTCCGGGTTTTGAACAATCGGCGAGTGGCGATACGCAACAAAATTAGACATTTCAACCGAATGAATGTTTTCCTTATTTTCAAGAAGGAACTCTCGTGTCTCCCCGACCTCTTCCCTAGTTTCTCCGGGGAAGCCGAAAATTGCCATTACATGGTTCCAAATGCCTGCTTTGGCGGACTCTCTGAGGTTGTTTTCTATGACATGTTTTTTCACGTGTTTATTCATCAAATTTAGCACTCGTTCATTAGCGGACTCCATTCCAAAATAGAGGGCCCGGCACCCGGCTCTGGCAGCCATCTCCCATAACTCAGGATCCTGCAAGGCTTCTTCAAACCGGATAGGAGTAGTCCATTCAATTTTAATATTCTGCTCCAGCAAAACCTGTATTATCTTTTTGAAAAGCGCCGGGGGATATGACTCATCAGGAAACAGGAAATAATTTACATGATATTTCTCCTTCAAGGCCTTGATTTCTTTTACGGCCTGAGTAGCAGGTTTTCCCCTGTACTTATCAAGGTAACCTTCCCCATGATCGCAGAATGTGCAACGCCCCCAATAACAGCCACGCGTTGCCAAATAGGGAAGAATACGCACGGGAACAAAGTAGCTATCCAAAGGAAGCCCGTCAAAATCAGGAATTGGCAGCGTGGTAATTTTCTCGGTGTACATCTCATCATTCACACGGACACCGGTTTTATCACGGTAGGTCAGGTTGGGAACCGTCTTCCATTCCCGTTTGCCTCGCAATGCTTCAAGAAGCCAGAGAAAGGCATGTTCTCCTTCGTACATAATTGCAGAGTCAAATACCTCCGTGAAGAACCGTTCGTGTTTCAATAGATCTTCTTGAATACGTGTAATGATATTTCCGCCAACAGTGATGTGAATATTCGGGAAGGCTTCCTTTATCATTTTACAGAAGGTCAATCCGGCGAGAAACTGCATCCTGGTCCCGGTTGATACGCCAACAATAGCTGGCGCTTCTTTCTTAACTGCCGGGATAACCAGTTGCCGGCAAACCTCCCGATACACATTGACCTGCTCGTCCTCAAGACAGGCGAATACCTCCTGTGAAACACCGGGGCGATAGCCCAGGTTGCTCTCCATTGGGTAGAAGACGAGGGAGGCAGGATAGTAGGCGGCCGAGATGTACTTCATTGTCACGCGGAAAGTATTCAATGCCCGTTCAAGCTTATCGGAATCGTAAAACTCCTCGCTATGGACAGTGTGTATGGCGGATTTGGCATGTTCAGCCAAGGCAAGCACATTAACGGATAATTGAGCTTCGATACACGTCTTCTGCTCGACCTCATTATCTGTCAAGACTTTTGCTTGCTCTCGGGCTTTTAGTTCGTGCAGCTTTAAGGACAGGCGCTCCTTAACCCAGGTCAAAAAGGTATGGCTAAAGAACAGGTTGTACATTTCAATGTTTACATCCTTCTGTACCACCTCGTGTCCATGCTGGCGCAATACCGCTGTGAGGCTGGGCAGCGCCAGATATGGCGCCGTAGGCACCCACTCAGGTGGAAACAGAAGCATGACTTTTTGCTTTTGCATGACTATTCCAAGATATCACACCCGAAGAAATTTTGCGAAATCTTCTATCGAATTTGTTTGCTCATCAATTCTCCAGATCTTTCAAAACCTTATTTACATCCAATGGAAGAAGCGCTATTTCTATCCTTCTGTTTTGTGCTCTCCCTTCAGCGCTATCATTGGTAGCAACCGGTCTGAACTTAGAGTAGCCCGTAGCGGAAAGGGTCTCTGGCGAGATGCCTACCTTCTCTTTAAGGTAATGTACGACATTTATTGCCCTCATGGCAGACAATTCCCAATTGGAGGGAAACTTCTCCTTTATTTTTTTTCCTATAGGGACATTATCCGTGTGCCCTTTTATCATGATCTGTCGGTTTTTTACAGTCTCAAGAACATCTCCAATCTTTTGCAATACTTCCCTCCCGCTTTTTTTAATAGTAGCCTTTCCGGAGGCGAAAAGTATCTTATCAACAATTTTTACTAAGAGACTATCCACGGCACGAGAAATCTTTATCTCTCCTCTTTTAACCTCATCTCCCAATGTTTTGACCAGACTTTCGTAAGTGTTTTTAAAATTTTCTAACTCTTTCTCTTTTTCAGTGCTTATATCACTGATCCATTGTACCTTTTCAGAGAGCCCTGAAGAGAGTACCTTGTTCAATTGTTCTTTGCCTTCCATTCTATTCTGTAATGCGTCAATTTTCTCATTAGCCTTAGCCGTCTGTGATAATGCCTTACCCAACGCTGTATTGTTTGCCTCTGAAGCTGCCGACATCTCTATTGAGACTTCTAGTAACTCTTGTTCTTTTTCTTGCACTGCTTTTTGTAATGCGTCAATTTTTTTATTAGCCTCACCCCTCTGTGATAATGCCTTACCCAACGCTGCATTGTTTATCTCTAAAGCTGCAAACATTTCAGTTACGAGTTCTTCTATCCTTTGTTCCTTTGCAAAGACAATTGCAGAAAGCTCACTATTCTTTGCATCCAAGGCTGCTGATTTTTCTGCCTCCTTTGCATCCAAGGCTGCCGACATCTCTGCTGAGAGCTCATTGATTTTTTGTTCCTTTGCATCTAAGGTTGCCGACATCTCTACTGAGATTTCTATTAGCTCTTGTTCTTTTTCTTGCACTGTTTTCTGTAATGCGTCAATTTTCTCACTAAACTCACTCCTCTGTGATAATGCCTTACCCAACGCTGCATTGTTTATCTCTAAAGCTGCAAACATTTCAGCTACGAGTTCTTCTATTCTTTGTTCCTTTACAA
>CAJXCL010000007.1 GCA_913051775.1 uncultured Nitrospirota bacterium
CGTCCACCTATGATGCCCACTCAACACTTCAAAAAAACGCGGCAAAGGATTTGTTAAAGCTGATAAACAAAATCAACATCTTACCTCTTAATTCAGAATCTTATTTTGCGCTGGATATTGGCTGCGGTACAGGTACCTTTGCCTTTTTTTTTGACAATGTTTGTCCGTATGCAAGTCTCTTTGGATGCGATTTTTCTTTACCCATGCTTTTTAAGGCAAAAGAGAAAGACAGGGACAGAAGTATCAAGTTTTTAACCTCAGACTGCGATGAACTCCCTTTCAAAGAATTTCTTTTTGATTCAGTTTTTTCCAACCTGACTTACCAGTGGGTACCAAATATTGACCGTTCTTTCCAGGAGGTCTGGCGTGTTTTAAAGCCGGGCGGGCTTTTTCTTTTTTCAATCCTCGGCCCCCGCACATTAGAAGAATTGAAAATAAGTTACAAAAAATCCAGAGATGCTGTTGAGAACAACGGGCGTTTTGTTCTTATGGAATTTCACAATGTGGAGAATTTATCAAATAATCTTAAAAAGGCCGGTTTTGAAATCTTAACAATGGAAAGTGTAGTCAAGAACAAAAATTATAAAACCCTGTGGGATCTTTTAAGGACGCTGAAAGCAACAGGCGCCTCTCCCCCTATTCATAATAGTAACAAGAGTCTTGCAAAGGGATTTTTTTTAAAAGAAACCGCAAAGGCCTATCAAAAATATTTCCCCGCCTCAAATGGAACCGGTATCCTGGCTACCTATGACATTATTTACGCTGCTGCTAAAAAAAGCACGTCACCATTTTAAAATGATTACTGAAAAAGAAATTTTAAAATTTATGAGGGAAGAGGCTAGCAGACCTTTAAAAAGAAAGGAGCTGGCTAATGCTTTTAATATCAATTCTGACGACTATAGAATTTTTCGGCACCTGGTGAAAGACATGATTCAAGAAGGCACACTGATTAAAATCAAAGGCGGCCGTTACGGAATCCCTGAAAAAATGAACCTGGTTACAGGCACATTGCAGAGCCATCCCGATGGGTTTGGTTTTGTTATTCCTGAAAAAAGTCATGAAGGTTCGGAAACAAGCACAGGAGATATTTATATCGGAGCACGAAAGATGAAAGACGCAATGCATGGCGACAAAGTTGTTTGCAGGGTGGAATCACACGGTTACAAAGGGAAAAAAGAAGGTAGAATTATCCGCATTGTGGAGCGCTGTTACGAATCCCTGGTTGGGACCTATGAACATTCAGGGAATTTCGGCTTTGTCATTCCAAATGAAAGGAGAATAAACAAAGACATTTATATCCCAAAGAAATGTACAGGAAAGGCAAGAAAAGGACAGGCTGTGGTGGTGGAGATTACCCGGTATCCCAGGGCAGAACACAATCCTGAAGGTAAAGTTATTGAAGTGCTGGGATACCCGGATAACCCGGATGTGGAAGTGGAAATGATTATTAGAAGTCATGGGCTTTTCAATCGATTTCCCGAAGAGACATTGGAAGAAACAGAAAAAGTTCCTTTAAAAATTTCCGATAAAGAACTTCGTGAACGCAAAGACTTCCGGGACTTACTCACTATAACTATCGATGGTGAAAATGCAAAAGATTTTGATGACGCAATTTCTCTTGAGAAACCTGATGGAAAAAATTATCGGCTTTATGTCCACATAGCGGATGTAAGCCATTATGTTACTGAGAACAGTGGACTGAGTCGGGAAGCATATAAAAGGGGAACTTCCGTTTATTTTCTTGATCGTGTAATCCCAATGCTACCACAAAAACTCTCAAACGAAATTTGTAGTTTAAAACCAAAAGAAGACCGCCTGACAGTTACTGTGGAAATGGATATCGATCCCGGAGGAGAAATTCTGAGGAACCATATTTACAGTTCAATGATTAACAGCAATGAACGTATGACTTATACGGATGTCGCGAAAATATTGGAAAACAAAGATAAAAAACTTGCGAAACGTTATGACTACTTATTGGATAAGTTTTCTTTAATGAAAGAACTTTGCCTTATTCTAAACAAAAAGAGAAAGGAACTTGGCAGTATTGATTTTGATCTTCCTGAACCTGACATCATTCTCAACCAGGAAGGCAGAATCAATAATATCCTGAAAGCGGAGAGAAACATTGCTCACAGGATTATTGAAGAATTTATGCTGACTACCAATGTTGTTGCGGCAAAGCACATATTTAAATCCAGCTTCCCGGGTATTTATCGTATTCATGAAGAGCCGGACCCGGAAAAAATGTCGGATTTTAATGAATTTATTCATAATTTTGGATATTCCATTGATGATACAAATAGTACAAAAGCAAAATCCCTGCAAAAACTGATTGCCTCAGCCCGGGGAACACCGGAAGAAAAGTTAATGAACCACGTTCTGCTCCGCTCGATGAAACAGGCAGTTTATTCTGAAAAAAATTCAGGACATTTCTGTCTTGCTTTTGAGTGCTACACTCACTTTACTTCACCTATCCGGCGCTATCCTGATTTAGTAACACATAGAATTTTAAAGGCCTTGTTAACCAAAAAACGGCCTCTGCAAAATAAAATAGATTATTTAAAGAAAAAATTACCGGCAATCGCGAAACATTGTTCTATCAGAGAGCGTGTTGCCATGGAGGCGGAACGGGAAATTATCGATTTAAACAAAATCCACTTTATGATGGATAAAATTGGAGAAGAATTTTCAGGCTTTATTACAGGGGTAACATCCTTTGGTCTTTTCGTTGAGCTGGAAGACTTGTTTGTGGAAGGATTGGTTCATGTTACTTCTATAAAAGACGATTATTATATCTACCACGAAAAAAAACATTCTATTATTGGAGAAAATAAAAGGAAAGTTTATAGAGTTGGCGATAAAGTAAAAATTGAAATAGAAAATGTCAGCATGGGAAAAAGACAGATTGATTTTGTTTTAGCGTAATACAATAACATTAGACAGGGTTAACAGGAAGAACTGGATATTCGATCTTGTATATCCTGTTATCCCGTCAAAAACAATTATGGAAAAGGGAAAAAAAATCGTTACTGAAAACAGGAAAGCCCGACACGATTATTTTATCCTGGAAACCTATGTTGCCGGAATAGTTCTGAAGGGTACTGAAGTAAAATCGTTAAGAGCCAGTCACGCCAATCTAAAAGACAGCTACGCCGGCATTGAATCAGGAGAGGTTTTTTTATTTGACTGCCACATAAATCCATATACCCACGGGAACATAGAAAACCATGATCCCCTTCGAAAACGAAAACTGCTATTACATAAAAGAGAGGTCAAAAAACTTATTGGAAAAACCGCCGAGAAAGGACTTTCCCTGGTGCCTCTTAAAATTTTTTTTGTACAGGGAAAAGCGAAAATAGAAATCGCTGTGGCAAAAGGAAAAAAACTCTATGACAAACGTGAGTCCATTAAAAAGAAAACCGCCGAAAGGGAAGTAAGAAGGGCAATGAGTGAAAAGAGCAAATCTTAATCAAGAAACAGCATTATACAGTGTATCGCGTTCTACCGGCTCTCTTCCCGCTTCCTGTATTAAACTAATTAAGCGATTTTTTTCAATATATTCTTCTGTGTTTGCGCCAGCGGCATGAGTGATTTTTTCCTCCACTACAGTGCCGTCAATATCGTCCACACCAAACGATAGAGAAAGCTGTGCGATCTTTGGACCAATCATAATCCAAAAGGCTTTTATATGGGGGAAGTTATCTAACATCAGGCGGGAAACAGCTAAAACTTTCAGATCCAGTTGTCCGGTTGTAAAGTCGACATTATCTAACCCCGTATTTTTTGGATGAAAGGCTAATGGAATAAAAGCTAAAAACCCTCCGGTATTATCCTGAAGGTCACGAAGTTGAATCAAATGATTTACTCTGTCCTCCGTGGACTCAACGTGCCCATAAAGCATGGTGGCGTTTGATTTTATTCCTAGTCCATGGGCTGTTTTCATTATTTCCAGCCATTTTTTCCCGGAGATTTTTTCCGGGCATATTTTTTCCCGGACGTCAGGGTTAATAATCTCCGCTCCGCCTCCCGGCAAAGAATCGAGACCGGCTTCTCTTAATTCAATAAGTGCTTGCCTTACAGTAAGACCTGCAATATCTGCTAGATGAGCAATCTCAACCGCTGTAAATGCCTGTATATGAACTTTAGGAAATTTGCCTTTCAGTTCTCCCAGCATACCGAGATAGTAAGAAAAAGGAAAATCGGGATGGAGACCACCAACAATATGGAATTCGCTTACCCTGCCGTCGTTATAAGACTCTGCTGCTTGCAGAATCTCTTCGATACTCATCGCATAAGCGTTTTCTTCACCTTTGCTTTTACTAAAGGCACAGAACCGACACAGGTTTTTACAAATATTCGTATGATTAATATGTCGGTTGTTTATAAAATACGTTAACTGCCCGTTTTTTCTTTCTCTAACTATATTCGCAAGATAACCCAGTCCTAACAGGTCATGTGAATTAAACAAGCTTACGCCGTCATCAAAAGATAGGCGCTCCTGATTAATTACTTTGTTTTCAATTACATTTTTTAAAAAAGGATCAGAAAAACTAAACATGCTTATTATTGAAGCTCCCTGTAACAAAGCTACAGGGAGTCTTATGTGTATTGAAGTAATTTTATCTATATTCGCTCGCTAATCCAGCAAAAAGGCCACATGGAAGACGCTCGTTAAACACGCTCAAATAATTTCAAGAATAGTAAATTCTCTTTTTCCACCTGGGGTAACAGCGACAGCGGTATCATCCGGCTCTTTTCCTATAAGCGCACGGGCAATGGGGGAGGTGACAGATATTTTCCCGTTTTCCACGTCTGCTTCATCCTCTCCCACGATCTGGTATTTTATCTTCTCGTATGTTTCCTCGTTTTCTAGAACGACAGTGACGCCAAAAACAACTTTTTCCCGGGGGACTTTACTGACATCTATTACCTCAGCTCGAGCCAGTTTATCTTCAACCATCTGGATTCTTCCTTCGATAAAGGATTGTTTTTCCTTAGCAGCGTGATATTCAGCATTTTCAGAAAGATCACCGTGAGCACGTGCTGTCTCGATTTCTTTGACAACCGCATGGCGATCTTTTGTTTTCAGCCGCTGGAGTTCTTCTGTCAATTTATCGTGACCTTCTTTTGTCATAGGGACTTTGCCGGACATAATAATTTTCCTCCAAAATTAAATGAACATTGTAATCCCCAAAATATACCGCAAAGAAATAAAATAAACAACCGATAGATTGCACACTAAAACAGAGATAGAAAAGAGTAAAAAAAGAAAAGCCCTCATAGACTAAGGGTAAAAAGTGATATAAAATATCACCCAAAAGGTTAAAGCCAAAACACAGGAGGGCTAACAGATGGCCCACCAAACAATAATAGAAAAAAACAGAAAGTATTCAAGTCTATACAAAAAAATTAAATTTTTATCTAGCCATGAAGAGATTTGACCCCCTTTTATTTTTGGTTGCCCTGTTTCTCGGCAGCAGCTGTACAGTTTATCCGAATCCTAATATAGGGAAAGCTCTTCACATTGGCGATGAGGTTCTAAAGGATTATCACCCAATGACAACCTTGGTGACTGAAAAACATCTTATATCAAAGGCAAAATACCCTGTTGTCGATGTTCACACTCACTTTGGCCTTGACCAGAATCCAGAGGCAATTTTAGGTTCAATGGATGCCTTGGGTGTGAAGCGTGTAGTTAATTTGAGCGGTGGCTGGGGTGAAAAGCTTAACAAAATACTTCAGAAGTTTAAAAATTATGCCCCCGAGCGTTTTATTATCATGTGTAATATAGATTTTTCCAGAATAGATGAGACAGATTTCGGGGAAAAAGTGTCGGCATTTTTAGAAGAAGCCCACTCCAAAGGCGCGGAAGGGTTGAAAATATTCAAGAGCCTTGGTTTAAGCATCAAAGATAAATCAGGTAAGATTGTTCCAGTTGATGATCCACGCTTGGACTCAATCTGGGCGAAAGCGGGAGAATTGGGGATGCCTGTTCTCATCCACGTAGCAGATCCAACAGCCTTTTTTCATCCAATTGACCGCTTCAATGAACGTTGGCTGCAACTGAAACGTCATCCGAGCTGGAGTTTTGATGGAAATGAGTTTCCATCAAAAGATTCGATTTTGAAACAAAGAAATAATGTTCTTGCTAAGCATCGCAACACCTTATTTATAGGGCCGCACATTGGGAGCAGCGCAGAGGATTTGAAATATTTGTCGGAACTGCTTGATAAATATTCAAATTTTTATGTCGATATCTCTGGCAGAGTGGCAGAATTGGGAAGACAACCCTATTTAGCGCGGAAATTTTTCATAAAGTATCAAGATCGTATTTTATTTGGAACCGATCGCTACCCTGGAAAAACTGTCCAACCAAGATACAGTATATATTACCGATTTTTGGAGACTGCAGATGAATATTTTGATTATTACAAACATCCATTCCCGCCTACAGGAGAGTGGAAAATTTATGGCATATTCTTGCCGAATAAAGTATTGCGGAAGGTGTACTATGAAAACAGTGAAAAAATATTCAAATATGGTACGGTTTTCAATTAGCAGTCAGCTATCAGCGGTTAGGGTTAAGTTTAATACGTTATGACATGGCAGAGCTCAGCTCAGCTTTGTTCATTGTTTCAAAATAATTCAGCATTACACACCCTCTATATCAGTTGTCAAGTGTCAGTTGACAGGGATCAGGAATTAAATACAGCAATCAGCTTTCAGCAAAACCCTCTAAAGAGAGGAATACACCCCTTTTCTTACCCCGCAGAAAATATGATACAAAATTCTAATGGGGTTCATCCTTCATACGTGAAAAAATCAAAACACTACATATTGTAGTTTTTTATTTTTTTTATACAATTTGTTGTGTTTTTTTGTTTACTTTTTAAATTTAAACCATATAATTAACAAATTGGCTGCAAAAAAAATTATCTTTCTTACATAATAAAATAGAGGGGAAAACAATGTACTTAAAAAGTTTAGAAATGACAGGCTTTAAGTCGTTTGTTGATTCCACCAAGTTGGAATTTCCCGGTGGTTTATCCGCTGTAGTCGGCCCTAATGGTTGTGGGAAGAGTAATGTTATAGATGCTATACGCTGGGTTATCGGGGAATATAGTACAAGAACTTTGCGCGGTAACAGGATGGAAGACCTGATTTTTAGTGGCAGCGATACCAGAAACCCTATTGGAATGGCTGAAGTAGCCCTAACCGTGGGGAACCTCCCGGCCAAAGTCTCTTTTACCAGTCTTGACGGCTTGGATGAAGTGACAGTAACACGCCGTTATTTCCGCTCCGGTGAAAGCGAATATTTTATTAACAAAACTCCATGCCGGATGAAAGATATCATCGATTTATTTTTAGACACAGGCATAAGTTCCAAATCATTTTCAATCATAGAACAGGACCATGTAGCTCAAATTATTAACTCTAAGCCAATTGAACGTAGAGCCTTGATTGAAGAAGCGGCCGGAATTATGAAATATAAGCATAGAAGAAATGAAGCCCTCAGAAAGCTGGAACATACAAATCAGAACCTGCTTAGAATTAACGACATTATCAGTGAATTGGATAAACAAAAACGCTCTTTGAAACGACAAGCCAAAAAGGCTGAGGTTCATAAAAAATTTAGAAAAGAAGCCAGGGAATTGGCCCTTGCTATTTATTCTATTGAATACAGAAACCAAAAAGAAATATTTACCGCTCTGGAAGAAAAATTAACCGGGCTAAAAGACAAACAGGAAGAGCTCATTGCTAAAAACGCATCTTTGCAAAATAAAATCGAAACACATAAAGCTGAAACCGATGAAACTGAAAGGCAATTGAACCTCTTTAACCAACAAAATTATGAAATTAAAGGAAAAATAGAAAACTTTGAAACCCGTGTCGACATGATGAAAAAACAGATAGTCGATCACGAAACTAGCGGGGAAAAGGCAGAAGAAGATATTAAACAATGGCAAGAAGATATTGAAAATATTAATCAGGAAATCGAAAATCAAAGAAAAAATCTGGAAGTACTCTATAATGAAATTTCTTTAAAAGAAAAAGTATTCAATGAAAAAAATGATGCCTTGAAGGAACTCAAAAACTCACTCCAGGCTAAAACAAACCATCTCGAAGACCTGGAAGCAGACTTGGTGGATATTTTCAATGTTCACTCAAATATACTAAACAGTGAAGCATCCCTTACTACACATCGTGACATATTAGAACAAAACAAAGAGAAGTTAATTAATGAACTGACAGAATCAGAGAAAGCATTTACCGAGCTTAATGATGCTGTTGAAAAACACCGGGAATCATTATCTGAAGCTAAAGAAAATCTTTTGAAAGCAAAAAAAGAAAAAGAAGTCCTCGTCTTGCGAATGGAAAAAGAAAAAAACCACTTAAAAGAAGTGGAAACCAATTTGAATAAGACAAGAAGTGTTTTCACTGAGAATACAGCATTACTGAATTCATTGAATGAACTGTATAAAAATTTTGAGGGTTTTCACGAAGGAGTAAAATCTTTAATGAAATCTCAGGGCGCCAATGAAGTGGTTCAGGGGATTCATGACATTTTGATCAATACTGTTGAAGTTCCCTCAGATTACGAAGTCGCCTTTGAATCCGTACTGGGTGAAAAAATCCAAGGAGTTATTATGGATTCCCATAATGAATCTCTAAGGGCTGTTCAATATTTAAAGGACACTGATTCAGGTCGTTCAACTCTTTTTCTGTTAAAACCCAAACTTCAGTCAAAGCCGGCACTATCGCTTAACGGCAGCAGGGGTGTTGTGGGAAAGCTGTCGGATCTTATTAATTATGAAGAAAAATACAAAGAAGTTATGGAATACTTACTGGGAAATGTCGTGGTCGCGCAAAATATCGAATCCGCGCTTTCTCTATGGGAAGAAATGGGAGATAACTGCACCATAGTAACTTTAGGAGGAGATGTTATCGATTCTCACGGAACAATTACAGGCGGTGTGCCGGTTAATAATGGAGCAAGCCTTCTCACAAAAAAGCGAAAAATTGCTGAATTGATAGAAGAAACTCAAAAATTAGAAAAACAGGTTAATTCGTTGGAAGAAAAGCAAAACTCCATTAAAGAAACGATTGAAAGCATAGAGTACGAGCGGGAGATATTAGAACAAAAGAACAATCAGTCAGAACTGGATTTCCGTGTTGAAGAAAAAAAGAATCAACAGCTCAATGAGAACTTTGCGCGAGCTCGGGAAAAAGTGGAAACATGTAAATTTGAAAAGGAACAGTGCGAGGTAGAGGAAAAAGAGTTACGCGAACGTCTGGAACAATTGAAAATTGAGTTGAAGGAACTCAATAATAATAAATCAAAGAAAGAAGAGGAAATAAAAAATTTAAGAGAAGGTATTACCTCCATCCGATCAGAATTGGAATCTTTAACCCAGGAAGTGAACAGTGTTGATGTAAAAAGGACTTCTCTTAATGGGAAGAAAGAAAATGTCCTGCTTGATGTTCAAAGGCTTGAGGCCAATATGGAATTAACACAAAACCGCGTTAAACAAAAAGAAAATGAGAAAAAGGAGCATGAAAATAAAAAATCGGAACGGATGTTGGAAATACAAAAAAGTGAAAAAGAAGTTGATCAATTAATAATAGAAAAAAATGCCCTTAAGAAAAAAGTTGTCGAAATAAGGGAAGCGCTGGAAAAAAAATTAGAGGAACTGAAGGATCTACAGAACCGGTCTAAATCATCTCAGGCTGTGCAGGAAGAAGTGAGTGAGGAGGTGAACCGTTTTGAAGTCAACCGGGCTGAAATCGTAAAAGACATGCAATACCTTGTGGAAAAGGTAAAGGATGAATTTTTAGTGACAAAAGAACAAATGCTCCTAATAGATACCGGTGAATTCGACCTGGAAGTGGGTAAAGCAAAATTGGAAGAGATGAAAACAAGGTTAAATAAAATAGGCGAAGTCAACCTTGCCGCCTTGGAAGAGTATGAAAGAGTGAATGAACGCCATACATTTTTATCGACCCAGCAGGTAGATCTCCAGCAATCTATCGCGGACCTGCAGAAAACAATAGATAAAATTAACACCACCACTAAAAAGAAGTTTTTAGAGACTTTTGAATTAATCAATGAAAATTTCAAAAAAATCTTCAGCCGTTTTTTCAAAGGAGGAAACGCAGAACTGATTCTTTCTGATAATAACCTTTTAGAAACGGGGATTGACATCCATGTTAAACCACCCGGGAAAAAACTTCAGAATCTCGACTTATTGTCAGGTGGTGAAAAAGCTATGGTGGCAATTTCCCTGTTGTTTGCTATTTTTATTGTTAGGCCAAATCCATTCTGTCTGCTGGATGAAGTTGACGCTGCCCTTGACCAGACGAATATAGTACGATTTAAAGAAATGCTTATGGAAATGAAAAATAATACACAATTTATCCTCATAACTCACAGCCAGCAAACCATGTCTTTTGCGGAAAGATTGTATGGTATTACAATGGAAGAAAAAGGCGTGTCCAAAATTGTTTCGGTGAATATGAATTAATAATGAAACGTTATTGCCCTGATAAAAATATTTCACGCCTGATTCTATCTCTTTTGATCATGCTTTCTGTAGGTTGTGGCGGATATCGTTTAGTGGGAACAAGTTCCGGAGCTGCAGGAGGCGCAAACAAAATTGCTATCCCTGTCTTTAAAAACAACACCCCCGAACCAGGTATTGAAAGAAATGTAACTGCCAAAGTTAGAGAAGCATTTATTCAGAATGGCAGGCTTAGGGTAGTGCCTGAAAAAAAGGCAGACCTGATATTTAGGGGTAATGTCAATCACTATGAGTTAAGGCCCGTCTCTTTTGATACAAATGACAATGTTACAGAATACTGGGTTATTATGAATATAGAGGTGAAGGTAAAAGACACGTCTAAAAATAAATTTTTAATAGACCAGACATTCAGAAGCAAGTGGACTTATGAAGTTTCATCAGACCTGCTGTACTCTGAAAGGTCTCGGAATGAAGCGATTGATAAAGCCTCCAGCGACTTTGCAGAAAAAATGATCAGCATTGTTGTTGAAGGTTTCTGGTAAATTAAAATCTCTGCCTATTTTGCGTGCTCTGCGGTAAAATAATAGAATGACTGAACATGCCATACTGAAAGAGATTCAATCAGGTAAAATCTCTCCTTTATATCTTTTTTTCGGTTCTGAAGAATATCTTATCAAAGACACATTAAATCAAGCCATCGAAATCCTGGTTGATCCATCCTCAAAAGATTTTAACTTCAATATTTACCATGCCGAAGTGAGTTCGCCATCGGACATTCTCGACACGGCACGTACACTTCCATTTATGACAAAGCACCGTGTAATAATAATAAAAAGGATTGACGCGGCTAAACAGACCTTTATGGAAAACCGGCAGCTCCTCAATTATTTGGAATCCCCGTACAAGGAAACGTGCATAATATTTACAGCCAGAGAGATAGACCAGCGCAAAAAATTCTTTAAAAGTATTTCCAAAACAGGAAAAACCGTTCACTTTAAAAAATTAAAAACATCCCAGACTGAAAAATGGATAATGGAAAGAAGCAAAGCAAACGGCTATCGGATTGATTCGTCGGCCTCGGAATACCTGGCAGACGCTTTTAATAATAATTTAAAACGAATAAATACGGAATTGGAAAAAATATTTCTTTATATCGGAAAAAAAAATCAATTGATTCGGATACAGTTCAGCTGGTTGCAGGAAATCCTAAAGTCGAGTCTATTTTTGATCTTACCAAATCAATTGGGGAAAAGAGTATTGACAATTCTCTCAGTAAAATGGAAAATCTGTTGTCCCATGGCGCTCTGCCTCTTCAGACCCTCGGGATGATTACACGGCAATTCCGGTTAATCTGGCAAGCCAAGGCACTATCCAAAAAAAAGGTCTCCCCGACTGAAATATCAAGCAAGATAGGAGCTCACCCTTATTTTGTGGGCAAGGATCATATCGCAGGCAGGAAAATTTACCAGGGAAAACCTTATCTACGCGTTCGAGAGGCTATTGCAGGCAGATGTAGAATTAAAATCCTCAGCTAAATCTCCCATCCTTATTATGGAATCGCTGGTCATAGACCTTTGCTTATCTTGAGGAGTAAAACGACGAAAGGTTTCTTGAAGAAGACCCTTCGCTATGCTCTGAGTAATATCCAATAGTGGCCGCACTTAACTATGAAGCTAACGCACTGACTTTTTTGGAAAGGCGGGAAATTTTTCTTGAAGCGGTTCTTTTACGCAAAGTACCTTTTGACACTCCTTTAGAAATCATAGAAGATGCCTTCTTCAGTATCTCTTCTGCCACAGCTTTATTATTGCTTTTTAGAACATCATCCAGCTTTTTTAGGGTGGACTTAACCCTTGTTTTCCGGCTTGCATTCCTGATGCTTCTTACCCTGTTTTGCCGTGCCCGTTTTTCTGCAGATTTATGAGTTGCCAAACTAAAATCCTCCTTTGGTAAAAATTATATAATTAAGAAATCAGATAATAACATATATTGAAAAATAAACAAAGAGGATTTCTTCGGTATAATCGATGTGAGGTTGAGTAAAAGGCATTACACGTAATGTGTTGGGGCGTGCAGCAGTAAAAACCCTTTTCAGGTGGAAGCATCAGATAGAGACCTTTCGACATGCTCAGGATGACATATTGGGGAGAGAAACTATACTATATGAGGCGCCCTCTATAGAGGTAACACACATCCCACTTCTCCTTCGGAGCCACCCATCTCCAGAGTGGATTTAATTGGAGCATTAGTTAAATTTTTTTGGAAACTGACCACAAAGTCGCAAAGTTCGCAAAAGATAATATAAAATCACTATTTGCCGGATGAATAAGGTATGTGATATGATGTTTTTTCGATAAATTGAAGCTCCCCGCAGCAAGAAGCTACTGAGAATCAAATGTAGAGCATTTACACTTTCACTTAAAAGGAATTTTTCCACACTACATTTATGGTCAAAAAGGTAAATATTACAGATACTCTTTCTGTTGGCGGGGATTCCAAACTTGCGCTGATAGCCGGACCATGTGTTATTGAGTCGGAAGAGCTCGTTTTGAAGACCGCGGAAAAATTAAAAGAAATTACACACCGAATTAATATTCCCCTGATATTCAAATCTTCCTTTTACAAAGCGAACAGGAGCTCCATAAATTCATATAGAGGCGTTGGATTGGAAAAGGGGCTTAAAATATTGCAAAAAGTGAAGGATCGCATGAGTATCCCTGTTCTATCAGATATCCATGAGCCGCAACAGGCTGATGCTGCGGCTGAGGTGTTTGATGTTATCCAGATTCCGGCTTTTCTCTGCAGACAGACAGACTTGTTGCTTGCGGCTGCAAAGACAGGAAAGCCAGTAAACGTAAAAAAAGGGCAATTCATGTCTCCCCGGGAGATGAAAAACGTTGTTGTAAAGATAGAACAATGCGGTAATAAAAATATACTGCTTACTGAGCGAGGTGTTTCCTTCGGGTATAACAATTTAGTAGTAGATATGCGATCGCTTCCCATCATGAGAAGTCTGGGATATCCTGTTGTCTTTGACGTGACGCATAGTGTCCAATTGCCAGGCGGCGCTGGTGATAAATCAACAGGCCAGAAGGAGTTTATTCCATCTCTTGTACGGGGTGCTGCTGCGGTTGGGATAGACCTTCTGTTTATGGAGGTTCATCCGGACCCGGATCATGCCCTAAGTGATGGACCCAACATGGTTCTTCTCGATCAACTCGATCCAATCTTGAAGATGGTTCTTGAGTTTTCCGAGTTATCCACAAAGTACCGGTCTTAAAATCAATTTGTTTATTCATTCTATTTGGTTCCGTCCCATGTCCACATTCTAATAATACCGGTAGAAGCCACTATAACGGCACAGCTTCTGCCGATAGAATCATTAATATTGTAGACATAAACACTTCCTCCAAAACCGGATGGTATGCCTTTTGGCAAAAATTTAATTCTTTTTGATCCGCCAGCAAAACCAACTCCATCAGCTAAAACCCCGGATGAAAAGTAGCTATTCTTTGGGGTTGAAGACGGGGGGGTGCTGGGAAGTTCAAATGCAACTTCAGAAGGAAGAGCAACTGCGAAAAATAATTCACCGCCTCAATTCTGCCAGCTATCCTGCATTACAAAATGAGATGCGGTAAATTCGCTTTCGCCATTGGCGTTGTTTTTTTCTCCAAAATCCTTACCGTTATCTGTACCCAGATAGACAGTATAATACTTATCAGAAACGTCTTCACCATCCATGTTAAAATCAATATAAGCGTTATTCCCGGTACTAATAGCTCTCATTCTTGCCAATTGCATGGCGAAGAAAACATTTTTGCAGGCAATTCTTTCTCTTGGGGTTCTTAATATTGAATGACTCAATATTAAGAAAATCATCACCCCAATGGTGGTACTAAGATTTATGGTGGGTCATGTAATCTGTCCCTCTTTCCTAAGCGTCTCGCCAAGTTTTTCGTACTTTACCGCACTTTTTCTGATACTTTTTTTGAAAGAAGTTTTCCTTTCTGCAATTGCTTCTGCCATAAATTATACCTCTTACATATTTAATAATTGGTTAACTTGGTATTATAAAATATTTAGCGATAAATCAAGTCAATGTTAATTTGTACCTTTTTATGCACTTCAAAAACTTGCGGCTACATATTTTGCCTCACTTGCTACGGAATGGAATTTCTGCAATAATCGGAACTTAATGTTTGTAACTATTGTTGAAAATAATGAAATCTCTGCCGGTTACTTTCGTCTTGCTATTCATTCTCCCGAGTTAGCCGAGAATACCAAACCCGGACAATTTATTATGATGAAGGTTGGTGATAATTACGATCCCTTGCTCCGCCGTCCCATGGGGATTCATAAAATCTCAAACAAAGATAATAACCCTTGCGTGGAACTTCTTTACCAGGTAGTAGGTAAAGGCACTTCCATGATGTCGAAGATGAAAAAAGGACAGCAGGTGGATGTGTTAGGTCCGTTTGGTAATGGTTTTGCAATTCCGCAAAATATTAAAATAGCAGTTTTTGTAGCAGGCGGCGTAGGAATTGCCCCGCTTGCTATGTTAGCAGAAAAAATGGTAAAGGACGCAACGGATTTAAAGACATATCTTTTTATCGGTGGAAAAAGCAAAAATGATGTTTTATGCCTGGATGATTTTGAGAAATTAAATACTAAAATCTGTATTGCTACAGAAAACGGCTCTCTCGGAAATCAGGGGCTTGTGACAAACTCTGTAAGTAAGTTTATTGATCAAAAAGCTAATGGTCAAGCATCGTTCTTCGCATGCGGTCCATACCAGATGCTGAAAGCAGTATCGGAACTGACTGCTAAGAAGAATATTCCCTGCCAGGTTTCCCTTGACCGGAGAATGGCCTGCGGATTTGGAGCTTGTTTGGGATGTGTTGTTAAAGTAACTCAGGGAAACCACGGGTCATATAAAAATGTTTGCACTGACGGACCTGTTTTTGATGCTAACGAAATTTGCTGGTAAAAAGGATCAATTAATAAGTTATTATTTCTAATACATGTCGATAGAGCCTAAAAAAAAGAAAATAAATCTATCAGTTGAAATAGCAGGGATTCAGTTTCAAAATCCTGTATTAACTGCTTCCGGTACTTTTGGCTATGGGATGGAATATACTGATTTTATTGATTTAAACCTGTTAGGAGGGATAGTAGTCAAAGGGCTTTCCATAAAACCCTCTCATGGTAATTCCCCTCCCCGTATGGTCGAAACCGCTTCAGGCATGTTGAATGCCATTGGTTTGCAAAATATTGGAGTTGAGGTGTTTATAAATGAAAAACTTCCTCTTCTTAAAAAGTTTAATGCTAATATTATTGTAAATTTTTTTGGTGATACTCAAGATGAATATGTCCTTGCAGCGGAAAGATTAAATGACATTACAGAAATTGCCGCCCTAGAAATGAACATTTCCTGTCCAAATGTGGAAAAAGGAGGTATGACCTTTGGCACTGAACCTAAGATAACGGAGGAGCTTGTTAGAAAAGTAAGAAAAGTTACCTCTTCACCTCTTATAGTGAAACTCTCTCCTAATGTTACGGATATTGTTGTTATGGCAAAGGCTGCAGTAAATGGGGGGGCTGATGCTTTATCTATTATTAATACCTTACTTGGCATGGCTATAGATATTAAAACACGCTGTCCCATGCTGGCAAATGTTACCGGCGGGCTTTCCGGCCCTGCCATTAAACCTGTTGCCTTGCGAATGGTATGGCAAGTGGCTAAAGCAGTAGATATACCGATAATAGGTATAGGCGGTATAATGAACGCTCAGGATGCGCTGGAATTTATCATTGCCGGTGCTACAGCTGTTCAAGTCGGAACTGCCAATTTTATTGATCCTTCAATATCGGTTAAAATTATTGAAGGGATTAAAAATTATTGTCAAAAGGATAAGATAGGGGATATCAAAGACCTGATTGGAACATTAAGAAGTTAACTCTTCTTTGGTCTCTTCTAAAGACGCATACAATATTTCAAAGATGCTTTTATAACGCTTTCCTTCTTTTTATCAATTCTTATACCTGTAAATTTTCATAAGCTCTTCTTCAACACTAAAATGGATTAACATACGTTACTTTCATAATATTATCCAGCCATACGGAACTGTTTGAAGAGTTAATTTATATTAGGCAAAATTATATCAAGGCAGCAATTTGCATATTGAGTAATTGTCTCATATAATAGGCTAAAAAATTGATCAGTTTTTTCCCATTTATGTCACGAATATCCCCGTATACCATTTTAAACATTTTTCGTTCATTCAGGACGCTTCCTTTTTGGATTAAACTCATATGGAGGCTTTTTAAGGACAGGAGAGTCCCGTTTCTAATAAAATTAATTCCAGTCGCGGCTTTTGTCTACCTTATTTCCCCGCTTGATTTTCTCCCGGATTTACTTATTCCGGTATTTGGATTTGCAGACGATTTGGCTATTTTATTTTTTTCATTCAGTATATTTATTAGGCTCTGTCCCCAGGACGTGGTTGCCGAACATATGGCAAAGATTAATGATAAAGGGTAATGTAATAATGGTTGTTAATAAAAAAGTTAGGAAATATAGGCGGTTCAGTTTAAAAAATGCTTTGATTGGCTTTCCCGGGGAAGAAAAGCATTGGGGAGAGATCGTCAACTCCAGAGGAGGATTTAAAGCATTAACAAAAACGATTAATAACCACGGATTAGGTGGATAAAAAATAATGAAAGCTTTACTGGCATTTGCAGATGGAAGAGTATTTGAAGGGCGCTCTTTTGGGGCTACTGGAGAAGTAGTAGGTGAGTTGGTTTTTAATACCAGCATGATGGGATACCAGGAGATCCTGACAGACCCTTCTTATGAGGGGCAGATGGTGGTTATGACTTACCCGCTTATTGGTAATTATGGAGTTAATTCAGAAGACTTTGAATCTGAAAAACCGTGGGCCAGAGGCTTTGTTGTAAAAGAAAACAGCGGTATTCACGTCAACTGGAGGTCAAAACTCTCTTTGGATCAATTTTTAAAAAAACATAAAATTATTGGAATAGAAGGAGTGGATACCAGGGCCATAACAGTCCACATCCGGGACAAGGGAGCCCAGGAAGCAGTAATATCCACCACAGACTTAAACCCGGAAAGCCTTATAGAAAAAGCCGGACAATCCTCAGGTTTAGTTGGAAAAGATATGGTTAAGAACGTTACCTGTTCTAAAAAATATTCCTGGACCGAGGGAACTTGGAAACTGGGAAAAGGTTATACTCAAAACCATTCTTCAGGGAAAAAATTTAAAGTTGTTGCTTATGATTTTGGAGTTAAAAAAAATATTTTGAGAATGCTTATACAGCACGGTTGTGAAGTAACAGTGGTGCCGGCTTTTACAAAATCCGATGAAGTTTTATCTCTTAATCCTGATGGTATTTTTTTATCTAATGGACCCGGAGACCCGGCAGGAGTACCTTACACAATCAATAATGTCAAGCAATTAATCGGCAAGAAACCAATTTTCGGAATTTGCCTCGGACACCAGATTCTTTGCCTAGCGTTAGGTGCAAAATCTTTTAAACTTCGCTTCGGGCACCGGGGAGGCAATCAACCGATTATTGACTTAAAAACCAAAAAAGTTGAAATAACATCACAGAACCACGGATTTGCTATCGTTAATGAGAGCTTGTCTGAAGATTTAGAACAGACGCATATCAATTTAAATGATAAAACATTGGAAGGGGTACGCCATAAAACACTTCCGATATTTTCCGTGCAATATCATCCTGAATCCTCACCAGGTCCCCATGACGCCGGTTATCTTTTTAAAAATTTTATTAAAATGATGAATGGGGCTTCCTGAATATTTCAAGAATATGTGGATAAACTGGTAGAAACTGTGCCAAAACAAACAGATATTAAAAAAATATTACTGATCGGTTCGGGGCCCATTGTGATAGGGCAGGCATGCGAGTTTGATTATTCCGGAACGCAGGCATGTAAGGCATTAAGAGAAGAAGGTTTTTACATTATTCTTCTTAACAGCAATCCTGCCACCATTATGACTGATCCAGAAATAGCGCATCGAACTTACATTGAACCTATTACTCCTGAAATTGTTAAAAAAATAATCGAAAAAGAAAAACCAGACGCTATTCTGCCTACCATGGGAGGGCAAACAGCGCTAAACATTGCATTAAAGGTTGCTGAAGACGGTTTTCTCGAAAAGCATGGGGTGCAGTTAATTGGAGCTAGTGAAAAAGCTATAAAAAAAGCGGAAGATAGAAACCTGTTTAAAGAGGCTATGTGGAATATCGGCTTGAACGTCCCAAAAAGCAGCTATGTTAATTCGCTATCAGAAGCGATGCATGTGATAAAAAAAATAGGTTTCCCAGCCGTCATAAGACCATCTTTTACTTTGGGGGGTACAGGAGGCAATATCGCTTTCAACCAGAAAGAATATGAAAACTATGTGGACTGGGCTCTCGATGCTAGTCCGGTTAATCAAGTTTTGATTGAGGAATCAGTACTTGGTTGGAAAGAGTATGAACTGGAAGTCATGCGTGACAAAAAAGATAACGTGGTCATTGTTTGTTCTATTGAAAATTTTGACCCGATGGGTGTCCATACCGGAGATAGCATTACCGTTGCGCCGGCCCAGACTCTTACTGATAAAGAATATCAATTAATGAGAGACGCATCTATCCAGATTATTCGAGAGATTGGAGTGGAGACAGGTGGATCCAACATCCAGTTTGCTGTAAACCCGGAGAATGGATACCTAACTGTAATTGAAATGAACCCTCGTGTTTCACGCAGTTCCGCGCTTGCTTCCAAGGCTACGGGATTTCCTATAGCCAAAATAGCCGCTAAACTCGCTGTGGGATATACATTAGATGAAATTCAAAACGATATTACCCGAGAGACCCCGGCTTCATTTGAACCTACTATTGACTACTGTGTGGTCAAATTCCCCCGTTTTAATTTTGAAAAGTTTCCCAGCACCGACAAAACGCTTACCTCACAAATGAAGTCGGTAGGCGAGGCTATGTCTATAGGACGCACTTTTAAAGAAGCATTACAAAAATCCATTAGATCACTGGAAATAGATAGTTATGGATTTGAAAGTCATTTCTCAAAAAACCAGATACCACAAAATAAAAAACTGGAGATCATAAAAGAAAAGCTTACCGTGCCTAACTGGGAAAGGGTCTGGATTATTGCCGATGTTCTCCGGATGGGCATGTCTATAGAGGAAATTTTTAATCTTACAAAAATAAACGAATGGTTCCTTTATAATTTAAAAGAAATTGTGGATTTTGAAGAAGAAATAAAGAGAAAAGGAAAAAAAAAGCTGCCGGAGAAATCAATTCTTGCACGGGCAAAGGAACTTGGGTTTTCAGATATACGACTGGGAAAGCTACTTGAATTGAATGAAAAAAGCATCCGAAAGGAAAGACAATTGAGAGGGATAAATGCTACCTTTAAGAATGTGGATACCTGCGGCGCTGAATTTGAGGCGCATACCCCTTATTTGTACTCTACTTACGAAAGTGAATGTGAGGCTAAGCCTACAGATAAGAAAAAAGTGCTGATCCTTGGGGGAGGGCCTAACAGGATAGGGCAAGGCATTGAATTTGATTATTGCTGTGTTCATTGCTCCTTTGCGCTTAAAGAAGATGGGTATGAAACAATTATGGTCAATTGCAACCCGGAAACGGTAAGCACTGACTATGACACCTCAGACCGCCTTTATTTTGAGCCTTTGACATTTGAAGATGTTATGAACATCGTTGAGGTTGAAAAACCATGGGGTGCAATTGTTCAGTTTGGCGGCCAAACGCCATTGAAACTTGCCGTCTCACTGAAGAATGCAGGTGTTAACATTTTAGGGACTTCCCCTGAAAGTATTGACCGGGCAGAAAACAGGAAGTTATTTAAAGATTTGATCCATAAACTCAATTTGAAACAGCCTGATAATGGAACCGCAACATCCATGGAAGAAGCTGAAAAAGTTGCTGAAAAAATCGGGTACCCTGTTGTTGTGCGCCCCTCTTATGTTTTAGGAGGTCGGGCAATGGAAATCGTTTATGACAGGGAAAGTATCGAGTCATACATGAGTTATGCGGTTCAGGCGTCCCCTGATCACCCGGTTTTGATAGACAAATTTCTAGATTCCGCTGTAGAAGTTGATGTGGACGCAATTTCAGACGGACATCAAGTGGTTGTTGGAGGGATTATGGAACATATAGAAGAGGCAGGCATCCATTCGGGTGATTCAGCCTGTTCTTTAAGTACCAGGACTATACCGGAAAATGTACTCGATGAAATCAGGCGGCAAACAAGGCTTCTGGCTCTGGAACTTAATGTCATAGGCCTGATCAATATCCAGTTTGCGATTAAAAAGGAGGTCGTTTACATTCTCGAAGTTAATCCCAGGGCGTCACGCACAATCCCTTTCGTAAGCAAGACGATTGGAGTCCCTCTCGCAAAACTGGCAGCAAAAGTAATGGCAGGTAAAACCTTATCCGAGTTGGGATTTACGAAAGAGGTGAAAATCAAGCATATTGCCGTAAAAGAATCGGTTTTTCCTTTTATCAAATTTCCGAATGTCGATACCATCCTGGGACCGGAGATGAAATCCACAGGGGAAGTAATGGGTATAGACAAAACTTTTGGCCTGGCATTTGCTAAATCTCAGGCGGCCTCCGGAACAATCCTCCCTTTAACGGGCACTGTCTTTATCAGTATAAAGGATGAAGATAAACTCTCTGCCGTTGAAATTGCCCGGCAATTATCTCAATTAGGATTTAAAATAATGGCAACAAAGGGAACAGTCAGTGCAATTAGAAAAGCCGGGATGGAAGTGAAATCCGTGTTGAAAGTAAAAGAAGGTCGCCCCCATATTGTTGATCATTTAACCAATAAAGAAATTGACCTTGTTATCAACACCACTTTTGGCAAGCAGGCTATTATAGACTCTTATTCACTCCGGAGAACGTCTTTAACGCGCGGTATTCCTTATTGCACTACTATAGCAGGCGCTTTTGCCGCTATATCCGCAATTCAAACTTTGCAACAGCAATCATTGGATGTTTACCCAATTCAAGAATATTTTTAGCATGTGTGATTTTTTTTTTGAAATTCTGGGGTTTAATCGGGGTGTGTAATTCCCCCTTGGCACAGGGGGTTGTCTTTATCATTTGCTTTTTGGCATTTGAATTTTGCGGTTTAATTCCTATCTATCAAGAGGGGTGTCGCCTCCGACGACGGGGTGTGTAATCGGGATACGTAATGCTGAATTTTTTTCAGTGCAATAACAAAGCTGAGCTTAGCTCTGCCGTTTCATTGCACATTAAACTGAACCCTAACCGCTTTTAGTTGAATGCTGTATTTAATCCCCGATCCCGGACAACGAGCAGTGGGTCTTAATTTCTGAAGACCACTGCTATCAAAATTTTTTTATTACAAAGTTTATTTTGTTTCTGCTCGTTGCCCGTGATCTTTTCGTAATGCACCTATGCAGGATATAGAGATAATCAATGAAGAACATTGGGATAAAATATGAACCAAGTAATAAAATATTCAGCTGGAAGCTGCCAGATAGTCACGAACACCTTGATCGTATATATAAGTATTTTTCTAATCCTTTGATCCCTTAATTATTTTTTATATTAATGATTCTGTAACAGAAACAATATCCCCTACATCTTTGGAATAACCGTCAGCACCTATTTCTTTGGCAAATGCCCTGGTGACGACTGCTCCGCCTACCATGACCTTGCAATTCAAGCTTTCTTTCCTCAGAGAATCTATAACTTCCTTCATCTGCATCATGGTTGTTGTCATGAGCGCGGACAGGGCAACCGCATGAGCTTTATGTTTTTTAACTGCTTTCAGAATATCTTCACATGAAATATTTTTCCCAAGGTCAATAACATTGTAACCGAAGTTCCCAAGCATAATGACACAAACATTTTTCCCGATATCGTGGATGTCTCCCTTAACCGTGGCAAAAACAATTGTTCCTTTATTCCGCATTTTTCCAGATTTTTCCATCAGCGGCTTGAGGATATCGACACCCCGCTTCATGGTATCCGCGGAAGTTACAAGGTGAGGAATAAATTTCTTTCTTTTGGCAAAGAGGTCCCCCAAATGGTGAATAGCCGGGGTCATGACGTCTACAAACAGCTCAAAGGGGTCCTCTTCTTTTTCAACAGCCTTTGAAACTAACGCCTCAATGGAATCTTTTTCTCCTTCAAGCACAGCGTCAAAAATTAATTCTCTTATTCCTTTTACTTTTAAATGGGTTTCTTTTTTCTTTTTTTCTACTTCTTCGGTTTCCGTAAACCCGGCCTGCAAGTCAATATATTTTTTACAACCAATATCTCTTCCGGAAAATAAAGACGCTGCCGCTGCGACCTTATGCATTTCAGGATCATAGGGATTAATAATTGCCGCATCGAGCCCCCTGGAGATGGCCATTCCCATAAATGTATTATGGATCGTCTTCCGGCCCGGCAGTCCGAAGGAAACATTACTGATCCCTAAAATTACAGGCGCGCCTAATTCAGTTTTAATCAGATGGATGGCATTAAGAGTTTCCCTGGCACCGTTTTGCATGGCAGATACTACAAGCGCGAGGCAGTCAAAAATTATATCTTCCTTTGAGATGCCGCATTTTAAAGCATATTTCAAAATTTTTTTAGCGCTTTTTAAGCGATCTTTCGCTTTTTCCGGTATTTCATCTCCGGCAGTCAGTCCGATTACTGCTGCACCATATTTTTTTACAATAGGCAATATTCTTTCTAATCTTTCATCTTCCGCATTTACAGAGTTGACCAGCGCTTTTCCTGTATAATTTATCAAGCCTTGTTCCAGGGCGTCAGTGTTGGAACTGTCAATAACGAGCGGTATATCCACAACATTTTGAACTGCTGCAATGGCTTTTGCCATCATACCTGGTTCGTCAATCATCGGGACTCCCACATTAACGTCCAGAGCGTCCGCTCCTGCTTCAAACTCTTTGCGGGCCTCTGTAACAATAAGGTCGGTTCTTCCTTCTTTTATCGATTCGGCAAAAGCTTTTTTCCCTGTGGGATTGATCTTTTCCCCAATTTTAAAAAAAGGATAACCCGATCCGATATAAGCGGTTCTAACCCTGCTCGTTATTCTGAGACAGGATGATTTTGTTTTTGGTTTTGGAACCTTGTTTTTTAAAATCTTAGAGATCAGTTTGATATATTTCGGAGTAGTCCCACAGCACCCACCAATAATATTAGCGCCAGCCTGTACAAATTTCTTAGCATATAAAGCTACTTCATCCGCAGACGCAGGGTAAATAGTTTTTCCACTTTTACTAACCGGCAAACCCGCGTTCGGTTGAACAGATATAAACCTATCCGTCGCCTTTGCCAGTTTTTCAACAACCGGCAGCATATGCTCCGGCCCAGTAGAACAGTTCGTTCCTATAATATCCACATCAAGCCCTTCCAGGACGACCGCGGCGGTTTCCGGGTCTGTTCCTGTATCAGTCATCAGGTCTTTGGTGAAAGTCATCATTGCCATTATTGGGACTTTCCCAACTTCTTTCGCAGCAATCACAGCAGCTTTCATTTCCTGAAGGTCAAACATGGTTTCAATGGAAATTAAATCAACACCGGCGCCCACAAGTACCTTTACCTGCTCTTTAAAGATTTCCACAGCTTCTTTAAAAGGGAGTTCTCCAAAGGGTTCAATGGTTGTTCCGCAGGGGCCAATATCTCCGGCAATAAAGGATTTGCCTTTGGTTGCGGCGCAAGCATTAGCTACCGCAGCCTTGTTAATTTTCTTCAAATTTTTATCTTCGCCAAACTCCCTGAGGCGGAGTCGTGAAGCACCGAATGTATTCGTTAATATAATGTTGCTTCCAGCCCTGACATATTCCGCGTGAATGGATTTAATAATATTCGGTTTTTCAATATTCCATATATCTGGTGCGTAACCCGGCGGCAGACCTTTATCCTGCAAAAGAGCACCCATGGACCCATCAAGAACTAGAATTTTATTTTTTAATTGTTTTAGGATTTTTGACATAGTGCCTTAAAATTTATCATAGAGCGGCAAGGTGTCGCAACTACAATTGAAGCTCCTCGTAGCAAACTGTGAGGAATGCGCTCGCTAAACACTTTCGAGAAGGAAGACCGAATTGGACGGTTTCTGAAGGAAAGCCGCCCGAAGGGTTGAAGCCATGGATAGCAGATAATCAAATAGGGCTACCACTCGATTGATTCAAAAAAGGTCGCTAAAAGAACAGGGGTTTAACAGGGATAAATATTTCCTTAGCGTATTTGCACCCATTGCACTACAAGTTTACGGAATTGTTTTTTTGCACAATTTTTTGGCAGATTGGGTGGTAGCCCTTATAGTTGTGCCCCTATGGCCACGCTACAATTAAAAGTATTCGCTGATGTTTTGAAGTAATATTTTAGCTTTCTTTTTTGCGAGTTCATTGGCAAGGCGTTGAGAGGGGAGAATATCGGATGGGGAATCTAATACTTCTTTGAGAAGATTTTTAAAAAGTGTTTTATTTTGCGTTTGTATAGCATAGGATTTCGCGTAAAGGACATGGGCCATCAGGAACTTCCTTTGAGTCATCTCAAGCGCTTTACTAAAATGGAATTGGGACTTTTCCGGTTTTCCTCCAAACATTGGAGGCATGCTTACATAGAATACCCCCAAATACAGGTGCGCACCGCTTAAATAATAGCGTTCGTTTAGTTCTAACACTCTCTTCATCATATTTTCCACTTGAGGGAGGGCTATGAGAGCCTCTGGAGAGTTTCGGTTCAGGTTTATCAAACCGCCCCAGCAGTATGCTGTCCAGAAAAGGACGGGGAGATTCTCATTGCTAATATTGTTTAGTGCCGCTTTAAAAGATTCATTCCTTTTTTTTAAAGAATCCTCGAAGGATTTATCGGATATTAAAATTTGCAAGCCGTAGTTCAGGCCTCTCCGATAAAATATTTTTGCTCTTTTTTTGTCATTGTCCTCTATAAAACTAAACGCGTAAGAGCAAAATCCTCTTGCGGCAAGCAAAAGAAGTTCCTCATTTCCCGAGTCGGTTTTTATCATCCCCTCCAACATTTTTAGTTGGGATGCAATGGCCTTATCCGCAAAATCAGGGTCTTCTTCTTCGTTTAGAGCTATGACTGTATTTTTGAGTATGGAAATGGAAGATTGAACAGCAATACGGTTCGTGCTGCACGCGGTAAGGAAAAAGGCAATGAGGCACAAAGGCATTATTAAGATTGTAGATTGTAGATTGTAGATTTTGGAATGAGCTGATTTTGTATTTGTGAATTTTAATTTACAATCTGAAATCCGTAATCCGTAATCCGTAACTTTGCGCCTTTGTATCTTTGCAGCAAAAGGTTTTTTTTGCATTGAAAGTATTTATTGGAGAATGGAAGAGCTAATGTTGAAGAAAAGAATCCACGAAATCAGTATGAAATTCTCCTTTGATAAAATTCTTGTTTTTAAAAACTTTTCGATGAAATGGAATGGTAGTTTTTATTCCCTCCACCTGAAACTCATGCAAAGCCTGGTCCATTTTACGGATGGCTTCTTCTCGATCTTTCCCATGAACGATCAGTTTGGCAATTAAAGAATCATAATATGGGAGAACAGTGTAATCACAATATATAGCCGTGTCCACTCTTACGCCGGGACCGCCGGGTAAATTCAATGCGGTTATTTTCCCAGAACATGGGATAAATTTTTTTGGGTCTTCGGCATTAATACGGCATTCAATACTATGGCCTTCGAAACGAAAGTTATCTTTTCCCGATAAAAGCTTATGCCCCGCGGCAATTTTAATCTGTTCTTTTATCAGATCTATGCCGGTTACCAGTTCTGTTATAGGATGTTCCACCTGAATGCGAGTATTTACTTCGATAAAATAAAACCCCCCTTTAGAATCAACTAAAAACTCAACAGTGCCAGCAGAGGTGTAATTTGCGGCTTTTGTCGCTTGAATTGCGGCTTCTCCCATCTTTTTTCGCAAAGAATCGCTAAGTTGGGCAGCAGGAGTTTCTTCTATCAGTTTCTGATGGCGACGCTGGATAGAGCAGTCCCTTTCTCCCAGGTGGATAATATTTCCCTCGGTATCAGCAAGAATTTGGAATTCTATATGTTTTGGTTTTTGAAGATATTTTTCTATGTAAAGATTGGATTCTCCGAAAGAATTAAAAGCCTCTTTTTGAAGAGAGGAGAATATAGCTTCAATTTTTTCTTCTTTTTCAACTATTCTCATTCCTCTCCCGCCGCCCCCGAAGCATGATTTAATGATTACCGGATATCCAATTTCCCTGGCCATTTTTTTTGCTGTTTCAGGAGAATCTAACTGATCTTCTGTACCGGGTATAACGGGAACACCAGCGGCTTTCATAATTTCCTTGGCTTTTGCTTTATTTCCAAGGATTCGTATGTTTTCTGATGTGGGGCCGATAAATTTAATCTTGCAGGAATGGCAAATTTCCGCAAAGTGTGGATTTTCCGATAGAAAACCGTAGCCAGGGTGAATGGCGTCCGCGCCTGTTATCTCAGCGGCGCTGATAATAGCTGGAATTTGAAGATAGCTCAGATGGCTTTCCGGGGGACCTATACATACAGACTCATCCGAGAAACGAACATGAGGAGAATTCTCGTCAACTGTAGAATGTACAGAAACGGTTTTGATTCCCAGCTCCCGGCATGCCCTGATTATTCTTAAAGCAATTTCACCACGGTTGGCTATTAAGATTTTTTGAAACATATTGATAATGATTACACTGTCGAGCTTCGCCGCAACCAAGATTTTTTATTATCACGAAGCTCACGAAGGACACGAAGAAAATGAATTAACATCCCCCTTTGCTATGGGGAAATTACACCACTCTAATTCTAATTGGGGGGTGTAAAAAAACTTTGTTATAAAAGCCAATGTTATAAGTTTGTAGTACAGATCAAAATCGTGAATTTCAAAGTGGTTCTATGAGGAAGAGAGGCTGTCCAAATTCCACGGGAGTGCCATCTTCAACGTAGACTCTAATAATACGCCCTTTTATATCAACCTCAACTTCATTCATGATTTTCATGGCTTCGATAATGCACAGGATTTGCCCCTTTTGAACGATTTCACCTTCCTTTACAAAAGGCTTTTTATTAGTACCCGGAGCGTGATAGAAAGTGCCAACTATAGGAGATTCAAATTTTATTAAACCTTCCATTCCCGCTTCATGAGCTTCTTCTGTTTTTCCAACAGCTGTATGGGAAGGCTTAGAAGAAGAGGGCTGAGCAGAAGGGGTTGTTTGAATAACTTCCGTTTCATGGGCAGATTTTTTTAAACGGACTTTAAACCCAGACTCTTCAACTTCCAGTTCGGATAATATTTTACTATCTTCAAAAATAGATATGAGTTTTTTGATTTCTTTAAAATTCATTTGTTAAAGGCAGAAAACACGAATCGTATTACTAACTTTCAACATTTTATTTTTTTAGCAGCGTTTTTGTGCAAAAGATTGAAATATAAATTAGAATATCGAAATCCGAAACAATATCAAAATTCAAAACAACCTGAACATGCTTTGGTGGATGTAAGGCTTTTGAGTTTTGAGCATTAGAAATTTTGTTATTCGAATTTGTTTCGGATTTCGATATTCTAATTTCGGATTCTTCACAAAGGATTTAGAAAATCAATATTCCATTTAGTATCTATTTTGGTTGCGGCGCCTCGCTGCTTGATGTTTTTTCATATATTCTATCAATATTTTTCAACCAGCTTTCTAAAGAAAAAGTTATTGTATCTGAATCCTTTAAAATATCATCTTTTGTCTCGTTTTGTTTCTTTAATTGAGGTGTTATTATTTCAGAAACATTTGTTTCCTTCCCGGTCTTCTCTTCATCTTCTTTTGCTGAAACGTGTGACTCTGTGTCTTCTTCTGCTGAAGTTAAAGTCCTCTTATCTTCTTTTAAATTCTGTTCAAGCCTGTTTATTTGATTATGAACAAAAGAGCTGAAGTCGGTTATACGAGAAGGGACAAGGCGAGCCAGTTTTTTTAATTCTGTTAATGCGCTCTTTTCATCTTTTTTATCCAAATAATATTGAACAAGCGCTTTATGCGCGGCATAATGCCCCTGAGAGTCACAAGCGACTTTTTTAAATATTTTCTCCGCTTTATCAACTTCACCATTTTCACGGTAAAGGAAAGCTAAATAATATTTTGCAGTTACATAATTTGAATGGACCGCAAGGCCTTTTTGGAGTGCATCGATGGCTTTTGCTAGGTTACCTTTATGGTAATAAACAGACGCTAAAGGCAAAAAAAGAAAAGAATTGGGGTCTTTTTTTAACATTTTGCTATAAACTCGCTCAAGGTACGTTAAATCCTCTTCTTTTCTTTTCATAAGGCGTTGCCCTGCATAATTGATATTCTGACTGTTTTAACGTTTGCTAATAATTTGAGATCAGATTATTTTTTACAAATATACTTTGTGGATAGAAATATGTCAAGGCTTCTCACTGATTATAGATGATAAAGATTGAAGCTTCCTGCCGCAAAGCTGAGCTGAGCTCTGCTAGCAGCGGGGAATGCGTTCGCTAAACACTTTCAGGAAAAATGGAGAGAGAGGAAAATTCTTTTTTTAGGCGCTATTTAGTTCTTGTTTTTTGCAGTGCCTTATGCAATGTTCCTCACTTCTCCGCATTCTCCATTTCCTCTTTTCTTTGTGCCATGGTGGCTTAGTGACAAAGTTATTTTAGTTGTAGCCACGCAAAATTATGAATTTTATACGTTTTTTCTACTTTTTAACAATCAATTTATTTAAATTTTATCTAATCAGATGATAATTCGGATTAATGTTCAATGCTTTCCGGCAATAAATTTTTGCCTGACCAACATCTCCCATAAAGTGATATGCAACACCTAAATTACCGAGCGCCTTAACATAATGCTTATTTACCTTAATGAATCTTTTTAATAATGTTATTGCTTCAGGATAGAGTCCTTCATGAATATAAATAACTCCCAAGTTATTTAGAGCAAGGAAAAAATCCGAATCGATATTTGCGGCTTTTTGGTGATAAGTCCGGGCGTCTGCAGTATTGTTAAGCTGTTCACAAATTCTACCCATATTATAGATGGAAAGGGGGATGTTCCGGGTTGAGAGAAACAGCCTTCTTATATTCATCCAGCGCTTCTTGCAGGTCAATCAGGTGGCTTTCCAGTTAGCATAATTGGAAGGATTAATACATCCGAACCGTTCCCAAAGGAAAATAACAAAAAAATAACCCTTTGTGCATACCTTTTAGGATTTTAGCCAATATAGAAATTTGTTTCGGGCACCCTGATTAAGGGGGGGTGTGAAAAACTTACTCAAAAAAAGCTTTTGCAGTGAAATATTATAAAACCAAGCTGCGGAATTCTTCCAATTCCTTTTCATCAACATGTCCACTTTCTTTAACAACCTGATAGACTTTCTCAGGATTTGTGGTAATTTCCCTGGCCAATTTCTGGGTTTCGTCAATAAATTTATAAATCTTTTTATCCATCAGAGGCATAATAATGGGCTTCAGAATTTTAAGGAGTATTTCCAAAACAATATTATCGACCTGCGTGTAAACATTGGCGCTGACATAGGTTCTGGAAGGGTTCCCCCCAACTCCTCTATACTCAAATAACAACGCTCCTCTTCCCAGCAATTTAAAAATCATGCCATAATATCCCCCGAATCCATAATAATACCTTTTCCCAGGCGCGGAGTAAATCAGTTCGAATTTCCCAATAATTCCTTTCCGATCATTAAAAACATACATCCCATCAGTGCCCCGTTTAACTAAATAATTTCTTATTTTCATAGCCTTTAAAGTTGCCGATAAAAAAACAGGGTGATCCATCATAAATTTTAGTATAGATTCGTTTGTTTTGTATTCTATATCTTTAAAAAATCGGAAAATGGCATGTATCGCTACAATTTTTTTGACTTCTTCCCTCCGGTCGTCAGTAAGTAATTCATAAGGAATTTTAAATTTGATCTCTTCGCTTGATTCTTCTCCATAACCAGTGCCTGAGCACATCAAAACAATACTTATAATAAGTAGCAATTCTAAAACCAGGGATCGGGGACCCGAAGATGGGGAAGGCAGTGAGTTGTGAGAAAAAAAATTACTGATTAATAGTTTTGACCCGAAACCCAAAATATTTAGCAAAGACCTGTTCAGACACCTAACGTCTGATTGCCAAGGACAGTAAAGATTTTTAGTTGCTTCATACATTATTATATGCGTAGCAAAATTTGATTTGCTATTTATTCCTTGCGCAAAATGAAAGATTGAAAGCCATCAAAGTGGCTGTTTTCTTCTGCTAAAAGATTAATTACTTCCTGAAAACTATGTTTTCCTTTTCTAAGCGGCGAAAGAAGAAATACCATTTGCCAATATTTGTCCGATTTTCCGAATCTGTGTACTTTTTGATGCTCATTTAAATACGCAAATTGGGGTGGCCAGTCATTTTCCAATGAGTGTAATAATGCCCCCGATCCCTGCGGATATCCTCTAAAAAAAGCAAACAGGAGATAAGCATAATCTGATTTAATATCAACTGTCTTGATTTGTCTTGATCCAAGGAGAAACTCTTTTTTCGTTTTATTCCTGATAACCAATGCCTGTCTGCCAATTACCTTGGGATCTTCAATGTTTTCTATTGTTATGTCTTTACTTTTTTGAAAGGTGAGCTTTCCTTCATAATCCGGATCAAAAACTGGTGGAATAAAATGCGAAATTTTCACGGCAAAATTATATATTTTTACATTGCCAATTTCTTCGATTAGTTCGAAATATTGTTTCCGAAGAGGCATAGATTGATTTTGGTATAATTGCCTTAACGGGAACTCCTGTGGTTGGATATTCTGATGTCCAATAAAAACGATTTTACTTACCTTGCCTGTAAAAAGTATGTCGATCATGTTATCAATTATTCTATCTTCAAGATAGTGCAATAAGGTTTTATCCCTGTACGGGATAACGATAAGTGTATTGGATAGAACATTTTCAGCAACATAGGAGCGAACCTGAATGGCAGTATCTATCGTAGAGATTTTTCTATGATAACGACTCGGATAGTATTTTATTAAACTTAGGGTTGGCTGAACCGCCAAGCAAATGCAGAATCCCGCTGTTAGGATATGTTCCATTTTTTTGCCATATCTTTTATTAATTTGTGAAAAAAACCCTACTATTCCTCGCGCAACAAGCATTAATACAAAAGGGAGTAAATAGATGTAAACCCTGGGGGGACCCACAAATCCACTGATCAGAATTAATACTAGCGGTGTAAAAAAGAGACAAAGGAATGGTAAAAGCTTTTTTTCTACTTTTAAATTCAGCAGGCCAAAAGCGAAAATCAAATACAGCCATAAGCCCCATGGAGAAACCAGGAACGTAAAAATACTCAAAAAATTAGAGAGCCTCATCTCCTGTCCGTAATATTCTACATTCCTTCTTAAACCTGGATATATCACATAAATATACCCCAAGACTAATCCTGCCATAACGAGGAATGGAACTGAGTTTATAATTAATTTTTGGTCGAAAAATTGTTTTGTTTTTTCTCCTTTAATACCCCAAGCAACTGTGAAATAAAACAGGGCAGCAGCCATCAGAAAAAAAATGTTACTCGGAACGGATAATACCAAAAAAAACCCAAACCCGGTTAAGAGCCCCCCCCACAGCCAAACGCTTTTTCTTTCTAATAATTTTGAGACTGCAAATATTAGAGCAAGGGAAAAAAATATTGATAACGCATATCCTCTGCCATTCTGAGAGTATCCCAAATGGGGGGTAGAAAAGGCTAACAAATAGCAAGCTAAACCCGCTGTAGCTTCAGAACTAAAGAAAAGAAAAGTAACTCTGTAAAGCAATGGTATAGAAAATACGCCCGCGAGAAAAACAGGTAATCTATAAGCAATTTCATTGGTTCCGAAAAATCCCACGCTGATACGGGAGAGAGCACTGAATAAAGTGTGTTGGTTGCCGTCTTTATATTCTAAAAACAACTTAGCCCAGGAAGAAAAGGCATAATCGTGGAAACTTATCCCTTCGTCCACGTCGAGCGGGCTATCGAGAGAAGGTAAACGTAATATTGCTGATAGGAGGGTTAATGAGATGATTACATAAAGTCTTTTACTGATTTTTGATTTAACTTTCACATTCATGAAAAAATATTATCTCGCTAATAACATTGCTTTTCATTGGCAATATACCACACACCACTTAAGGATTTAAAATGGGATTATCTTTTATAATCGTGTGTAGTTAGTAGTGAATGAATCCTAATACCTTACTTTAATCGAGAAAATTTTTTTGTTGTTGTAAGAGAAGAGATGAGGTAGGGGTTTAACATATCAAGAATTTTGCCTGCTAAATTGGTTTTGGACATCAAAGGGAGTTCCTCTTGTTTTCCACCTTTGGTTAAGATCACAGTTTTATTGAAATCGCTTTGAAAACCGCTCTCTGAAATTCCAATTTCATTTGCAACGATTATATCCAGATTCTTCTTTTTGAGTTTTCCCTTTGCATTGCCGGCTAATTGTTCTGTTTCGGCTGCAAAGCCAATTAGAATTTTATTCCCTTTTTTTTTGCCAATCTCAGCTAAAATATCAATGGTTTTTTTGAATTCAAGCACTAATAGTTCTTTATCCTTTTTAATTTTTTGTTTTGAATATCGAACTGGTTGATAGTCTCCAACTGCTGCGGCCATAATAACAATATCTATCTTAGCCAGACATTTAAAAACTTCTTCTTTCATTTCACGTGCTGTGACAACCGGGATAAATTTAATACCGGGTAAAGGTTCCTGTTTCGTGGGCCCGCTGATCAAAGTGACCTCTGCACCCCTCTTTAAGGCTTCGGTCGCCAAAGCAAAACCCATCTTACCGGAAGATGGGTTTGAAATAAACCTGACCGGATCCATTGGTTCCCTGGTTGGGCCAGCAGTCACGAGAACTTCTTTTCCATTTAGCTTTTCACGTGTTTTTAACTCGGTTTTAACGGCATCAACAATACTTTCAACCTCAGCCAAGCGTCCGGGGCCTTCATCACCACAAGCAAGTTCTCCTTTTTCAGGTCCGATTATTTTCACGCCCCGTTTTCTTAAACAAGAAATATTTTCCTGAACAACAGAACTCAGGTACATATTGGCATTCATGGCCGGGGCAATGATAATCGGTTTGATTACTGTCATCAAAAGACAGGAAAGGAGATCATCGGCAACACCATGAGCTGCCTTACCGATTATGTTTGCTGTCGCAGGAGCAATTAACAGTAAATCCGATTTCTTGCTCAATTCTATATGCTCCATTGCCGAAGGGGACTGTGGATCAAAAAGACCTGAATAGACATGTCTGCCTGTAAGGGATTCGAAAGTTAAAGGGGTAATAAATTGTTTGGCGCTTTCTGTCATCACTACAGTAACGGAGCAATCGTTTTTCCGTAATAGCCTGACAATTTCAGCTGCTTTATAAGCAGCGATTCCGCCTGTTACGCCCAACAAAACTTCTTTTTGTTTTTTTATACTTCTCACTTCGCTGATTCCTCAGAATTCATTATAAGATTATTCTTCCGGCACCTCGCTGCAGAAATTATTGAAAAAACCTGCTTCGCTGTTTCATCAATCTCATTATTTATAATAACATAGTCATATTCCGTGTAGTGTTGGATCTCTTTTCCCGCTATTTTTATTCTCCTTTCAATAGCCTCCCCGGATTCGGCTCCTCGATGCACAAGCCGTTCTCTTAAGATATTGATTGAGGGAGGGAGAATAAAAATGTAAATACCATTGTTATGTCTTTTTCTAATGTTTCCGGCCCCATTTACTTCAATAATAAAGAGAAGGTCTTTACCCAACTTTTCAGCCTTTTCAATATTCTCAAATGAAGAACCATAGTAATTGCCATTATATTCATTCCATTCTACAAACTCGTTTGCGTCAATTTTTCTTTTAAACTCTTCCCCAGAAATAAAATAATAATCCTTTCCATCAATTTCACCTTCCCTCCGGGGGCGAGTTGTATGCGAAACGGAAGGGATTAATCCATCAATTTCTTTAAGTATTTTTCCTGAAACCGTGGTTTTCCCTGTCCCGGATGGCGCTGATATCACAAATAACAGATTTTTTCTTTCTATCATTTTACTAAAATCAGTTTTTTTATTCGTAATAGATCACCTCTCAGTATGCGCAAAAAATTACTTATAACAAATAAGCTGTCAGTATAACAAATCGGTAGAACAACATAAAGCGGTAAGTTGCCGCAACCAAATAGGGCTGCCGCCTTTGAGAACAAACAAAAAATTTTCTCAAAAAAGAAGTTTTTACTGCGTAATAGTATAAAACTTTGGGTCAAAATATTTTATGTAAACAGTTGATCATTATTTCAAACCGGTCTCTTTTTTACAAAAATTTTTACTGACTCAGTAAAAAAATAATTATTGTAGGAGGTGAGTTGGAATGACAAAGAACGTTGGAACAGAGGAAAGGAAAAAAGTAAGCAAAAACTTTATCTTCCAACACATATATATTGGAAGCCGAGATCCTTCATTTTCCCCGGGTCGTAAATATTCCTTAAATCAATTATCAAAGGTGTTTTTAAAGATTTCTTCACCGTTTCGAAATCAGGGTTTCTGAACTGATTCCACTCTGTAATAATCACCAGGGCGTCACAACCTATTATCGCTTTATACATGTTACTGCAATATTCAACTCTGTCTTTCAGAAACTTCTTTGCTTCTTCGCAACCTGCCGGGTCAAATACTTTAATTGAAGCGCCTTCTTTAACGAGACCGTATATTATATCAACGGAAGGCGCGTCCCTCATGTCGTTCGTATTCGGCTTAAAAGTCAGACCCCACACCGCTATGGTTTTATCCTTTACGTTCCCTATACCTTTTCTTATCTTCTCTAACATCAAGACTTTCTGCCTCTCGTTTACCCTAATAGTTGTCTCGACTAATTCAAACCTGTAATTGTTTTCATTTGAAACCTGGGCTAATGCAAGGGTATCTTTTGGAAAACAGGAGCCGCCAAATCCCGGACCGGGATGAAGAAATTTCGGGCCAATTCTATGGTCCAGTCCCATTCCTTTTGCCACCACATGGATATCCGCTCCAACCTTTTCGCAGAGGTTTGCCATTTCATTTATAAAAGATATCTTGGTTGCGAGGAACGCGTTGGAAGCGTACTTAATCATTTCTGCTGACTCAACATTGGTGATGACAAAAGGGGCTTCAATAAGAAAAAGCGGTTTGTACAGGTCTTTAAGAATGGCAACTGCCTGAGGACTGTTCGTTCCCAGTACCACTCTGTTCGGTCTCATAAAGTCTTCCAGCGCGGAACCTTCTCTTAAGAATTCAGGATTTGAGACAACATCAAAACATTCTTTCTCTATCTGGTTTTTCTCGATGATTTCTGAAATGAGTTTTCCTGTACCAACAGGGACAGTACTTTTGGTCACAATAACCTTATAATCATCCATGTTTTTAGCAATGACTCTGGCTACTTCCTCAATGTAAGTTAAGTCAGCGCTTCCATCGTCTTTTGATGGAGTACCCACAGCAATAAAAACGACTAAAGAGCCCTTAATGCATTCAGAAAGATTAGTGGTGAAATGGAGTCTTTCTTCCTTAGTGTTTTTCCTGACAAGTTCTTCTAATCCCGGCTCATAAATAGGGATTTCACCTTTGTTTAACGAATCAATTTTCTCTTTATCTTTATCACAACAAGTTACGTTTAGGCCGAACTCGGCAAAACACGCGCCGGTAACCAGCCCCACATAACCCACTCCAATGACAGAAATATTCATTAAGACCTCTTGACTTCGGATAAACTTAAAATAAGGTATTATACGTGCAGGCTGCGATTTGTCAATTATTAAGAAGAACAAGGTGAAACACATCTTGTGTTATAATTCATAAATGATCACAGATCATTACGGATTTTTAGATATTGTTTTGAGACAGAACGATAATAGGACGGGCAAAATTATTTTGTAATTTAGTTTGAAATGACTAAAATTGCTTCGCCCTTAAAAGGCTTTCTAGGAAGAGTAATACACTCTGTATCCCCACGTGTTAGAGGGAACTTAATTGAAGCAAGTGTTATTTACAGATAATAGGTTTTTTTGACGAGATAGCAGGTTAAACCCCGTTATAAGTGACCTCGCGCCTAAGTTGTTTTCGTATCAAACTTATCCCTGAGGCCGTCTCCTAAAAGATTAAGGCCGAGGACCACAATCATAATAGCCAGTCCAGGAAATGTCGTCATATGAGGGGCGATTAGCAAAAATTTTCTTCCTTCGCTCAGCATCATACCCCAGCTTGTCTCCGGCGGCTGAATGCCTAAACCTAAAAAACTTAATCCCGCCTCTGCTACAATAGCTCCTGCCATTCCAAATGTTGAGTGAACAATTATAGGTGTCATTAAATTCGGTAAGAGGTGTTTCAAAATTATCCTTAGATCACTGATCCCGCAGGCAACGGCTGCCTGTATATAATCCAAGTTTTTTAATGAGAGAATCTGACCTCTTACTAACCGGGCAAAGCTGACCCAGCCCATTATGCAAAGGGCAAAGATTACATTATCTAACCCGGGACCGAGTATAGCGATTAAAGTGATAGCCATCAGTAAACCGGGAAAAGCTAAAAAAATGTCGCAAGTTTGCATTAATATCCGGTCAATTCTACCGCCATAATAACCTGCGACCGACCCTATAAGAGTTCCGATAATGCCGGAGATAAAAATTGTTAAAAAACCAACTTTCAAAGAAACCCGGGAACCGTAGATGATTCTGCTAAGAATATCCCTGCCAAGGCTGTCCTGCCCTAAAAGGTGAGAAAGACCCGGTTCCTGAAGCCGTTCATAAAGATTTTGGTCAGCAGGATTGTACGGTGAAATGAGAGACGCGAAACTTGATAACAGGAATAATGTAATAACTATTGTAATTCCGATGATTATAAAAATGTTTTTAGTTTTCGGCATTGTAAAAATCCAAAATATTAGGCAAAAAGGCGCTAAGGCACAAATTAAATGATTATGTTTTATTCATATTTTATTCGCGGATCAATCCATGCATACACCAAATCGGTTAACAGGTTAATGAAAACGTATCCTAATGCAATTGCCATCACACATACCTGTACTAAAGGATAATCTCTTGAAACAATTGCCTGGATAGTCAGCCTGCCGATTCCCGGCCATGAGAAAATGGTTTCAGTAATAATTGAACCGGCAAGCAGGGATCCAAATTGCAACCCTAAGATAGTGACCACTGGAAGAAGGGCATTTCTCAAGGCGTGTTTGAATAAAATGATTGGTTCAGGTAATCCTTTTGCCCTTGCTGTTTTTATATATTCTTCTTTCAAAGTGTCAAGCAGGCTGGAACGGATCATACGGGTTAATATAGCGGCCATTGAAGAGCCAAGAGTAATTGCGGGAAGTATAAGATTAAAAATATCTCCCCTCCCTGAAACCGGCAACCAGCCCAAATTAATTGAAAAGACAATGATTAGAAGCGGGCCAAGCCAGAAATTCGGCATGGAAACACCAAACAGGGCCAGAAACAAAGACCCCTGGTCGATGTAAGAATATTGTCTTACCGCCGAAAAAATTCCAAGCGGAACGGATATAATTAAGGCAACTGCAAGGGCTCCTAATGATAATTCAATAGTGGCTGGTAGCCTTATCATAATGAGCTCAAAGGCCGGCTGACGAAAATAGAATGACGTTCCCAAATCTCCCTGAATAAGGTTTGATAGGAATCTAAAATATTGTGTGAATACGGGAAGGTCTAACCCTAAATCGGCCCGGAGTTTTGCTTTATCGGTTTGCGAGGCTGTCTCGCCTAACATTATTTCCACCGGGTCGCCGGGAATAAAATGAATGACAAGGAAAACCAACGTTACAACCCCAAAAACAGTGGGAATGGTCAGAAACAGCCGTTTAATAATGTAGTTATTCATAATTCACAGCCTTATGCGCAGGAATAAGTTTATTAAAAGGAGGGCGGACCTTACCATTACCGATTATCGATTTTTAATTTACCGGTTCAACAAAACAGGAATAGTCGATTTTCTAATTACATAGGCTGTAGTTCCTCCAAGGATTAGCTCATGAATACGGCCGTGGCCAAAAGTTCCCATAACGATCAAATCCACATTATTGTTTTCAGCATACTTTAGAATCTCTTTAGCAGATTCCCCTTTAATCCACTCAATATGCGCGTCCAACTGATAGGGAGCAATAAATTCCTCTGTTTCAGTTAATATTTTCCTGCCTTTCTCTTCATTATTTACAACTATGATTACATTGAGTTTGAGTTTCATTGAATAAACTAATTCGCACGCCAGTTTCAATGCCTTATTTGACTCACTGCTTCCATCGCAGGCATGAAGGACTGTATTAAAAGGGTGAAATGCCATTGATGTAACGAGAACCGGGCGGGGTGATTTACGCACAACAGACTCGGTTGTAGAACCAAGCAGACCCGACGACCACTGCGCATGCTCTCCTCTTTGTGCCATAACTATAAGATCAACTTTTTTCGCCTCTTCTGCTATTATATTTGGGATTATACCTGATAATCTTTTTATTTTAGGCTGTATAGACTTTTCTTCACATAATTTTTTAAAGTCATTGAGAATTATATTTCCTCTTTCTTCAAGGATCTCCTGGATTTTTCGAACATAGTTCTGGTAAGGAGTAAACCCAAGAGCTCCGGATATATCACCTAAAAAGGGCCCTTCTAGGGCTCTTATATCTAATATATTTAGTCCTGAAATTTCAGCCTCAAATTCTGAAGCGAGGTAAAGTCCGTATTCCAGCGCTATTTTGCCGTTTGGCGATCCATCAGTTGGTACAAGGATGCTTTTTATCATTGAGATTATTTCTCCATTTTAATATTTTTTAATTAATCTTTTTAAGACCTTTAGGTTTTCAACATCTTCCTTTAAATCGGGACCTTTTGGTGTTTCCAATATTTTTGGTATATTAGCAAATCTCCTGTCATTAACGAGAAATTCAAACGGTTTCAGACCCAAATAACCTTTCCCTATATGCTCATGGCGGTCTACTCGCGAACCAAGTTCTTTCTTGGAATCGTTTATATGAAAAACCTTCAGGTTTCCAAGTCCAATAAGTTTATTAAAAATTTCAAAAGTTTTTTTGTATCCCTTTTGTGTAGTAATATCGTATCCTGCGGCAAATATGTGGCAGGTATCCACACATACTCCGATAGATTTTTTTTGCCGTACCATTTTAATTATGTCCGCAAGGTGTTCGAACTTGTAGCCTAAAGTCGTGCCCTGACCCGCTGTTGTTTCGAGCAGTAACGATACTTTAAAACCTTTTCCCCTTTTTAACAAGACGTTTATTGATTGAGCGATTTTTTTTAGTCCTGCTTTTTCACCGGAACCCACATGCGCTCCCGGATGAAATACGAGATAGGGGATTCTTAATTTTTCACACCGCTCCATTTCATTAAAAAACGATTCTATTGATTTTCGGTGTAAGATAGGATCAGGCGAGGCCAAGTTGATAAGGTAACTATCGTGGGCAATTACTGGAAAAATATGAACTTTACCGGAAAAACTGTGAAACCTATGAAGGTCTTGATCTGTAATTTCCTTTGCTTTCCACTGGTTGCTGTTTTTGGTAAATATCTGGATGGTGCGGCAGTTTATTTTTTCCCCTCGCTCAAGGGCTTTGTCTAAACCACCTGAAATAGACATGTGGGCGCCAAACATAAAAGGAAGCTTTCAGTTGTCAGCTATCAGCGGCCAGAAAAAAGGTTAAAGTCAGAAGTATTTGATCAGTAACAAATTGTCGTTCACAGTATAACCCACAATGAGAATTTAATCAAAAATTATTGTTGTACAATGGACACTTTAAAAAGATGCAATCGTTTGATATTCGGATTTAGTTTTGATAAATTAAATGACTATTTTTTTCATTGCAGAAACCGCTAAGTTAGCAGGGAAGAAATTATTTTTTCTGTGATCTCAGCGCCCTCTGCGGTAAATTCATTTTTTATTACAACTTCGCAATACTGTGAAATTCCGTAGCTTACTATGTCAATAAAATCAGATCGCTGGATTAAAGAAATGGCGAATAAAAAAAAAATAATTGAACCTTTTGAGGAAAATCAGGTTAGAAAAGGTATTATCTCTTTCGGTCTTTCTTCTTATGGTTATGATATTCGCATTGGTAATGAATTTAAAATCCCAAATACAACGGATTCTTCTTTAATTGACCCGAAAAATTTCGACGCATCGTCATTTAGCAGTATTAAGGTTGACCACTGTGTAATACCGGCCCGCTCTTATGTGCTGGGGAAAAGTGTTGAGTATCTCAGGCTTCCCCGAAATATACTTACCCTTTGTTTTGGTAAATCAACCTATGCCCGCTGTGGAGTCATAGTAAATATCACACCCCTTGAACCTGAATGGGATGGATATATTACCATGGCCATATGCAATACATCAGGAAGACCAGTAAAACTTTATTCCAAAGAAGGGATCGCGCAGATTATTTTTTTAGATAGTGATGATATCTGCCTGACCTCCTATGCCGACAAAAAGGGCAAGTACCAGGCTCAGAAAAAACTTACCGTTTCTAAAATCGATTAAATCCACACGCTGCTCGTTAATCACGATGAACATAGCGCAACTGGCCACAACCAAAACTTAGTATAAAATAAAGGGGAAATGGGAAAAATAAATAATTTTCCCTTTTTGTCAATATTCTCTTTTTCCCTTAACAACAATTTTTTTAAAACCCTTTTAAAAACATTAGACTGGATAACAAGATTGACAAGATACATAGCTCCTGTTAATCCTGTCAAAATATTTTTTTTTGGATGCGAAGTCGCTGGATAATGTAGCTCTGTGGCTAAAAAATTAGGCATATTATGGCTAAAAAATGAAAAAAAAAGTAGTGGTTGCAATGAGCGGGGGCGTGGATAGCTCCACTGCCGCCGCTTTATTAATTAAGGAAGGGTATGAGGTTATTGGCATTGCCATGAAATTTTGGAATGACGAATACTATAATACCCAAAAAGGAGGAACCTGCTGTTCCATGGATGATGTGTCCGACGCAAGACGGGTTGCGGACAAGCTAGGGATACCCTTTTATGTTATAAATTTGAAAGAGGAATTCAGAAATTCGGTCATTAATTATTTTGTCGATGAATACCTTATTGGTAAAACTCCAAATCCATGCATCCCCTGTAATAAGGTTCTGAAGTTTGATGTTTTGGCAAAACGGGCGGAACAGTTGGGAGCTGATTACATCGCTACTGGCCATTATGCTCAGAAGGTGAGATATCAAAATGGCAAATATCTTTTAAAAAGAGGAAAGGATGCTGAAAAAGATCAGAGTTACTTTTTGTTTAACCTAACACAGAAGCAGCTTCAAAGAGTTCTTTTCCCCCTGGGTAATTATTTAAAAGAAGAGGTAAGAAACCATGCCCGCACCATAAACTTAAATGTTGCGGAAAAAAACGAGAGCCAGGAAATTTGCTTTATACCGGACAACAACTACCCTGCTTTTATTTTGAAAGAAAAAGGTGCCCAGTTTGTCAAGAAAGGAAAGATAGTTAATACTGCAGGGAAAGTTTTAGGTGATCACAATGGTATTCCATTTTATACCATTGGACAGCGAAAGGGTTTAAAAATCAGTTCTCCGACCCCCCTTTATGTAAAACAAATTGACGCAGCCAGGAACCTTTTAATCGTAGGAGAGAAAGAAGAAGTTAAATCAAGAAAGTTCAGGATTCAAAATGTTAACTGGTTCGAACTACCCGATAAGAAAAAAATTCATGAATTGGTGCAGATCAGGTATCGCCATAAACCTGTTCTTGCTACAGTTTTTCTTGACAATCTCAAAGAAGCTGAGATCGAGTTCGATGAGGCTCAGCAAGCCATAACACCTGGCCAAGCCGCCGTTATATACCATAATGACACTGTTTTGGGGGGAGGGTGGATAGTTTAATTTTAGACTGCTGATTTTGGATTGCAGATTTGATTTTACTTTAGATTTTGGTTGTGATCGGAGAGTATTTTCTAAAGAACAGTACTTGCGAGAGCACTTGCAGTTTTTTTAACAGCGGCTTCAGTCATTCCCCAGGACTTTAAAGTTTTCAGATGTTTTGCAGTGATTTTCGCTCCATACTTCAGCAAAACAAGGCCAATGAAATCTTTAGCGTCTCCGGTAAGCACCATACTTACCTTTAAGTTTTTTCAATTTAATTATCGTTACTTTTAACCATATTTCGTCCTGATTGTTTTACCTTGTAAAGTATCTTGTCGGCAAGCTTAATAAGCGCGTTTGAGGAAGATTTATTATCAGGAAAAATAGTTCCGACTCCCAAACTAATTGTGACATACTCACTGATTGTGGAGGAGGTATGCTCAATTTTTAATGCTTCTACAGCCTTGCGCATCTCTTCTGCCAACAGAAGAGTGCCGTCCTTTTCTGTTCCAGGCAGGATAGCCACAAACTCTTCACCTCCATAACGAGCAAATAAATCAGCGGGGCGATTTACCAGATCATTTAATGTATTCGCAACCTGTATCAGGCAGTTATCTCCAGCTAGATGGCCGTAGGTATCATTGAAAAGTTTGAAAAAATCAATATCAATCATTATTAAAGAAATTAATTTTTTATCCCGGATTGCGCGTTTCCACTCCCTTTCAAAGTATTGATGAAAATAACGACGGTTGTAAATCTCCGTTAATCCATCTCGGATGGATATTTTCTTTAATTCTTCGTTTTTTTCTATTAACTTTTTTCGGTTTTCAACCAATTCTTTTTTAACAAGTCTGCGCAATACCAGTTTCTCGAGGCAATGCTTCACCCTGAAATGTAATTCTTCCGTTATAGCCGATTTTAGCATATAATCATCGACACCAAGTCTTAGCGCTTCTATTGCTGGCAATAAATCGCCATCACTGGAGAAGATCATCACCACTGTCTCAGAATTCATCTTTTTGGTCTTTTCCAGCACCTGTATTCCGCTTAGCCCTTTCATTTTAAGAGCGGTAATAACCATATCATAATTGCTTTCCCCCAGCTTTTTGATCGCTTCTTCACCGCTTCCGGCTAAAGTAACATCATATCCATTTTCGCTAAGATCAACACTAATGGTTTTGCGAATGTTTTCTTCATCATCAACCAATAAGATAGAGTAATTATTCATTGGATATTCCTTATCTTATCGTGATTTATGATTTCAGATTGCAGATTTTAAATCCGCATTCCGAATTCCAAAATTAAATAAGCGTTGACTAATGACCAATGGCTAATCAATGAGCCTCTCCCCAATGTTTACCTATGCAAGTGTCGACAATCAAGGGTATTTTTAGTTCCATAACTCCTTCCATTTCTTTTTTTACCAAATCAACCATTGATTTCTTTTCCGCTTCAGGTATTTCAAAGACGAGTTCATCGTGAACTTGTAGAATCATTTTAGATTTAAGGTTTTTATTTTTTATGTCTCTTGAAATATTAATCATCGCAATCTTGATCAAATCCGCTGCGGATCCCTGAACAGGAGTATTAACAGCAGTGCGCTCCGCAAACTCTTTCATTTGCTTATTTTTGCTGTTCAACTCCGGCAGATATCTCCGACGGTTTAAAATAGTGGTAACATATCCATTTTTATGGGCATCCGTTATTGTTCGTTCTATATATGATTTTACTCCTTTATAGAGTGCAAAATAGTGGTTAATAAATTCTTTAGCTTCTTTTAGGCTAACTTTGATATTTTTGGACAGCCCAAAGGGGCTGATCCCATAAATAATTCCGAAGTTTACTGCTTTGGCCATTCGCCTCATATTAGAATCAATCATATTCGGAAAAACATTAAAAATTTTTGCCGCTGTCTGAGCATGAATATCTTCTCCTTTCTTAAATGCCCCCATAAGAACCTCATCCTCTGAAAGATGAGCAAGAATACGAAGCTCTATTTGTGAATAATCGGCAGAAAGCAACCGGTGGTTCTTTTCCGCTATGAATGCTTTCCTGATTTTACGACCGAGCTCAGTACGTATTGGAATATTTTGTAAATTCGGGTTGCTGGAACTAAGTCTACCGGTGGCTGTAACGGTTTGGTTAAATGAAGTGTGTATCCTACCTGTCTTTGAGTTGATGAGAAGGGGCAACGCATCAACATAAGTTGATTTCAATTTGCTAAGCTGCCGGTACAAAATAATTTCAGCCGGAAGGGGATGTGTCGAAAGCTGCTCTAATACTCTCATATCAGTCGAATAGCCTGTCTTATTTTTTTTAAGAGGAGGAAATTTTAATTTTTCAAACAAAAGCTCTGATAACTGTTTTGGAGAATTAATATTAAACACCTCTCCAGCCATATCATAAATTTTTTGCGCAGACAGGGAGATATCCTTTTCCAAGTCTTTTGACATTTTCTTTAAAAAGTTTTTATTAATTTTTACCCCGTTTATTTCTATCTCTGCCAGCACTTCAGCAAGAGGCAATTCCACGTTATTTAAAAGAGAAACAAGGGCATCTTTATCAATAATCCCAATTGCTAAAGCCGGTAAAAGTTTTTTGCTTAACTGTAAAGTTATATCGGCATCCTCGCCCGAATAACTTGCGGCAGTTTCTATATCTACTTTATTAAATCCAATCTCCTTTGAACCCGTCCCGGTGACTTCTTTGTAAGTTGTTACACGGTAATTAAGATATTCAAGAGCAATGTCTTCCAGATTATGGTTGTGTTTTGAAGGGTTAAGCAGGTAAGAAGCTATCATAGTATCAAAATAAATATTGTTTACTTTAATGCCGAAATTTTTAAAAACAATAATCTCGTACTTAATGTTCTGCCCTATTTTTTTGATATTTTTATCTTCAAGAATCGGTTTAAGTTTTTCCAGAACTTTATCCCTGTTAAGCTGTGCTGGAGCGCCAGGGTAATGATGCCCTACAGGTATATAATAAGCATTATGGGAAATAATGGATATGGAAATCCCTACAATTTCAGCTTCCATTGGAAATACGCTTGTTGTCTCCAGGTCCATAGAAAGAAGTCCTTTGTTCTTCACTTGAATAATAATTTTATCTAATTCCTTTTCACTAAAAACTATTTTGTACCTCTCGTTCCTAACACTCCCTTTAGTCCTTACTCGAGGGGGGATTAAGGGGGGTGTTCCGGGAATGAAAGACTGGGCCTGGAGCTTGGATAGAAGAGAAGCGAATTCTAATTCTTTGAAAAGAGAAATAACGCGTTTTGAATTCAATTCCTTTACTTTCATATTCTGGATCCCTACAGTAAGGCTCATATTGGTATTAATGGTACACAATTTTTTGCTAAGCCGTGCCTGTTCTCTATATTCCAAAAGTTTGTTTTTTAATGCCTCTTTTTTAATTTGTTGCAGGTTTTTCAGAAGGTTTTCAATATCGCCATAATCCTGAATTAAAGCTATCGCCGTTTTAGGGCCTATTCCTGGCACACCAGGAATGTTGTCCGAACTATCCCCCATCAAACCCATGACTTCCGTAACTTGCCCGGGTTCCACGCCAAACTTTTCCTTTACTTCTTTTACTCCAAAAGTTTTATTCTTCAAAGTGTCCAGCATTTTGATGTTGGAGCTTATTAACTGCATCATATCTTTGTCTCCACTAACAATCGTAACCTCAAACCCTTCCTTTTCAGCTTTTTTGGATACCGTACCAAGAACATCGTCCGCTTCAAAACCTTCTTGCTGTAAGGAGACAATATTAAAAGCCTCAACAAGATTAATGATATAAGGAAACTGGGGTATAAGATCATCAGGCGTTTCTGCCCGATTAGCTTTATACTCTTTATACATATCATGTCGAAAAGTTTTACCTTTAGGATCGAAGATTACGGCGATATATTCCGGCTGTTCTTCCCGGAGTATCTTTAAAAGCATGGTAGCAAACCCGTATATTGCGTTGGTAGGGAGTCCTTTTGAATTGGAAAGAAATTGCCTTACTCCATAAAAGGCCCTGAAGATATAGGAAGAACCGTCAATTAAATATAGACTGGGAGGTTTTTTCATAACAAGGACCTACGCATTTTCCAAGACCTTAATTAGAAAAATAGCCTGTGGCAACTCTGCACGAATAAGTCCGAAATCCGAAGCACTAAATTCTAAACAATATCCAATGGCCTAAATGCTAAATTCAAAACAAAAACCGGCTGAACAGGAGATGTTTTAACATTTGTATTTTTAATCTGTTTCGGATTTCGAAATTTGATGTTCGGATTTTTCTCTTTATATTATTCGATTTCAATAAATTACGGCAAATCAACAATTTTTTGTCGGTGTTGAGACATTAAGCACATACATTCTATATTTTTTAAAACATCATCAAGCAGTCTTTCCACGCATTCATGTAAAATCGCAAAAGTCGTTCTGAACCCAAAAATGCTCCCTCATCTCGAATCCTTAATGTCCTGTCCCTGGTATTCCGTGCTATAAAGAAGAAAGCATCTTTACTTTCTCTTTTGCCTCCGGAAACTTTTTAGCAACAGTTTGTAGTTGTTCTTTTTCCATAACCAGGAGAATATCCGAATCTTTTACCATCTCTTCTGCAAGGGGAAGAGAAGAGTGAGACGAAATGTCAATCCCGTGTTGTTTACAAATCTCAACGACTTTTGGGAGTGGACTAATGCCATTTATTGCGTGAGTTCCTGCTGACTTAACTTCTATTCCATGAATCTCTCTATTTTCAAGCATATTCCGCATCAAGGTATCCCGCCAGCGCACTTCTACTCTGATTTGCTCTACAAACAAAAAGTATTTTAACCATAAAGCAATCGTTCACAGGGATTAGGAAATATGGGTGAAGGTGTTATTGAAAAAGAGTGCTAGTCAACGCTTTATGATTGTTGACCATGGTCCTTGCCTCCTGATTAACTCGTTCCCAAGCTTCAGCTTGGGAACGAGTTAAAACCGGAGCAGATAATAAGCCGGGTTCTGTCTCTCTAATGAGATGGTAATCATTTATCTGGGCCTGGCGTTGCCGTCAGGCTTAAGCGGCCTAACCCGGAAGCCTCGGGCGGGCCACCCTCAAACGCTTCTCTATTTGGCCTTGCTCCAGGTGGGGTTTACCAACTTCCCCTGTCACCAAGGAAAGCAGTGAGCTCTTACCTCGCTTTTTCACCCTTACCCCGCACACAACTCGGGGCGGTATATTTTCTGTTGCACTTTCCATAGGGTCGCCCCTCCTCCGTGTTACGGAGCACCCTGCCCTCTGGAGCCCGGACTTTCCTCCATTCTCACAAATGGAGAACAGCGATTACCTAACCTACTCCGATCATTTGTTCCGAAAATAAAAACCGACTGCAATAAGGGCACTTAATAATTGAGTCGTTTTGTCTTATCTCAATAGATAATTGCGGCCTGAGGCTACGATGACAGCCACAGCATGTATTTTTCTCAATTTTAACAACTGCCAGTCCGTCTCGGGCATCCATTACCTTTTCGTAATATTTAAACCATTTGCTTTCAATCTTTGTCGCTAGTTCTTTTCTATGGTTTAGTTCCTTTTCCAGGTGTTTGTTGAGGTTTCCCAATTCGCCTTCTTTTATTTTTTTAACCTCAAGATATTTTTTCTCTTCCTCTTCCTTTTCTTTCAATTTCTGCTCATATTCTTTCTGGCATTCTTCAATGTTCTCCATCAACTTAATTTCTTCTTCTTCAAGAGAGCCAATCTTGCTTTTTAAATTTTCAATTTCCTGAAGAACGGCGGAATACTCTTTATTGGTTTTTACGTTCGGAAGTTTTCCTTTGGTATTGTTCAACAGGTCTGTTTTGGATTGGGTTTCCAATTCTTTAGAGCGACGTTCTTTTTTCGCCTGTTCGATTTTTCCGTTGAGTTGATTAATTTCCGAATTAATTTTCTCAACACCCTGTCGCTCACTCTCAATTTCTTCGGGAATCTTTTCTTTTTGTTGATTGAATATTTTTATTTCCTTATCAATTTTCTGAAGGCTAATTAATAATTCCAGTTGTCTATCTTTTATTGTAGTATTCATTAAGCATCTCTATTTTCTTTTTTATCAAATTTAGAGTTTCATTGGCCTCGTTAACTAATCTTTGCATAATTTCTTTTATAGGAAGAATATTTTTGGTTTTGTATATATTTCTTCCGGCAAAAAAGAGTCCATTTTCGATGTCCCCATCGCGGGCTAACTTAAGATGGTCCAGGATACAAAGGCTCCGTGAGTATTGTTTAAGATAATTATCGTTAGATAGCTGCATAATGCTTTATTTTAAGTTTAGTATGTTTTAAATGCAAATAAAAATAAATATTTAGTCACTAAGACCTTTAAACCACATAGCAGGCAGTAAGCAGTTATTTTTTTGCTGTTTACTGCTTGTTGACTACCCTTTCTTTTTTGGTTGTGGCTTTGCTGTGGTTTAATAATTATTCAAGAAGTCAAAAAATAGCTCCCGGAACGATAAGCTTGTTTAATTCTTCTGAAAGACGCCTTATAAAGCTTTCCATATTAGAATTAAGTTTTCTTATATCTTTCCTACCCAGGTAAAATACATTGGTTGCATAATTGTTTCTGCAATGAACAATAGCTCTAAAAATAGGCATATTCATAGAAGCAAATGTTTTGGTAGTTTGCATAAAAACTCCTAATATATCAGGTGTTACAATTTTAACAGCCCTGCCGATTACTCTTACTTTGGGTGATATTTTTTTGTACATTTTTTTGGTATTTGCCCCAACAAGAACCCTGTTTTTGTAAATATTGGTTACAGAATTCCCCTTAACAAAAATTTTGTCTATATCTTCTTTTACACATCTCTGGACATAGTAAAAATTTGTATAGTCAACAGGTTTATCGTTTACATCAACCATTTTAAAAATATCAAGAGCCACGTCATTCCAGGTATTAACCTGCGCGTCAATGACACTAATTTTGTTAAACGCGATTATACAGGCAATACGATAAAGAATTCCCTCTTGATCTGGCAGACAGAGGATTAAGTCTGCCGGTTTGTTCTCAACATAATAAAGTTGAACGGCAAAATGGTTTTTAGACTGTTTATAAGCACTGTATGTATCTAGTTGAGCTTGGAGGTCAGGTGGAAGATCAATTAAATTGATGAACTCTACTTTTAACGATTCATCAACGGCCTCCTTCTTTTCATAATACAGGGCTTTGTGATAAATATGCTTCAGGCTTGTTATCTGACCGGACGTCATTTTCATCTTAGTTCCATACCGATCAGCAAAAGTTAATAAGATCAACATTCTTAGCTTTTCCATATCTCCATCAATCAACTTCCATATCATTTCGTATGTTTCATTATCATAAGGGTCAAGGTCGAGTAAATCTTTCATTGCAAGATGTTTCCCAACAAGAAAGCTCACAGAGTCGATACTGCTTTGATCCATAATGCCTAATTCCTTGAGAATAGCAGGAGTCATAGCCTCGCCAACTTCATCTTCATTTTGATGTCTGGTCTTGTATCCCTTTCCAATGTCATGCAACAGCGTTGCTAATTTCAGAACTATATTGTTTTTAAGATTTTGATAGAGTTGGACAAGGAATGGATCGCCTTGATTTAATTCAAGCATATTAATAGCGTCTAAAGCTGCCATAATATGAATATCTACAGGAAAGCGGTGTACGTAAATATCCTGTGGCAAGCCGCAAAGAGCTGAGAACTTGGGAATAATAAAATTACCTATTAAGCCGAATTCATTCATATCGCGAATGGCTTTTGCAAAATATTTCCCCATTAATATGTGCTGAAATGTTTCAATCATTTTACCTTTAGTTTCACTTTCCATAAAAATGGGGACTAAATTGTCTTCATTTTCTTCTATGGAAAGAATAATCGGGTACGACATATTGAGTCCCTCTTGTGCGACAAACTTCATTAGATCAAATATTTTCTCAGGGGAATCAGAAAAGATCTTTTCCTTGCCGGGAATGAAGACAATGTAATTTTTATCGTTTGTACCAAAATAAGCGTTCAAATTTTTGGCAACAGTCTCATCCCGCCATATGCAGTCCCACAAAAGATTTCTTCCGTCCCGCTTTAAAGGAAGAGCCGCATGATAGAAATACTCTTTGTAAAAATCGTTCAGTTTAAACCCGAGGGTTTTGGCTATCTTTTCACGGTTTTCAAACGACAGTTTGTCTTTGTTGCCCGATGGTTGAATGAGGTGGAGTAACAGCCGAACTTTGACTAAGAAATTTAAAGCAATTTGATCCCTGTTATACACCTGTTCACTAATTCGTTTTTCGGAAAACAGCTTATTTAAAGTTTCTGACATAGAAGGCTCCTTATAGCCATACTTTATTTTTGTTAGAAATAAAGCCCAGTAAAAGCGTCGAATGTCATTTTTAACATCCGGTTCTTGCTGAAAAACGGTGTTTTCAACGGCATAACATTCCGTATACATAATATTATCTTCAATAAAAAATTGCTTGTTTGATTCCAATATAGAGAATATTTTTTTCTGAAAAAGATTAAATGTTTCCTTGCTTCCTGAAACAAAACGCCCTTCCAGCAAAGACCTGAAATTAATAATCTCTTTTCCTGTCGAAGGCATACTTATTTCGTCTAAAGTCAAATACCCAAAACTACTTGAAGAAGGAAAGATGTTCTGGTGAATAAAAAGATATTCAAAGTTCCTAACAATTCCTTTAACCGTTTTATCCGCGTGTGATTGGTGATTCGATATCACGGTAAGATCAATATCTGATAATGGGAACATTTCACTTCGCCCGTATCCCCCACGGGCAACAATGGCAAATGGAACGTTTTCCGGTTTTAGTGAAGTTTTATTTGTTATGTTAAATTGTAGAGTAGCACATTCCAGGCTGAACCTTATCACCGCATCAATCAGGGCTGTCCTTTGAAATAATATTTCAAATGGATAGTTACTTTTCGCTATGTTTTTATAATGATTTGTTGATTCAGTTTCAACTAATGGGAGGATTTTATTTTTGTAATAAAGATTAAAGTCGGGTTTAGTAGTTTTGTGTGCCTGGTCGGAAGAAAAGTCATCCTGGAAAAGATTCTGTAGTTGCTTATACAGATTATCTTCATACTGCTGATTTTTTTCCTTATAATCAGAAATGGTTTTGCCGAGCATTTATTCGTTCCATAATGGTGAGATCTCTCTTATTTTTTTTACGATGGGAGGTAATATCTCAGCAACATAATTTACATCCTCTTCCGTGTTCATTTTCCCAAAGCTGAAACGTAATGAACCGTGCACTTTTTCGTGGGGTATCCCCATTGCAGTCAATACGTGGGAAGGTTCCAGGGTGCCTGAACTGCAGGCTGATCCGGTAGAGACAGCTACTCCTTGAAGATCAAGGTTAATCATGATGGATTCTCCTTCTACGCATTCGATACCAATATTTAAAGTTGTTGGCAACCGTTTTGTTGGATGCCCATTAAGAGTGGTTTTCGGGACCGAGCATGTCAGTTTTCTATGTAAACTATCCCGTAACCCTGTCAAATATTTTGATCCGGATTCCATATCTTTTTTCGCTATTTCACAAGCCTTTCCAAAGCCGACTATCCCCGGTACATTTTCAGTGCCGGCCCTCCTGTTTCTTTCATGGTGACCACCGCTGATTATTGGAAACAGTTTTGACGTCCCGTTTTTAATATACAGTGCTCCTACGCCTTTCGGCCCGCCAAGTTTGTGACCGGAAATAGACAAAAAATCAACATTTAAATCATTTACATTCAAAGGAATTTTTCCAAAACTCTGGACCGCATCCGTATGAAAAAAAATATTTCTCTCTTTAGCAATTGTTCCAATTTTTTCTACCGGCTGAATCGTTCCCACTTCATTATTGGAATGTTGGATAGAAATCAGGACTGTGTTTTCTTTGATAGCTTTTTTTATTTCTTCCGGATTAACCATCCCGTACTGGTCTACCTTAATATAAGTTACCTCAAAACCAATTTTCTCGAGAAGGCGGCAGGTATTCAAAACCGCCGGATGTTCAACCCGGGAGGTTACTATATGTTTTTTGCCTTTTAAATTAAAGAGAGCCACCCCTTTGATAGCGATATTGTCCGATTCGCTTCCTCCACTGCAAAATATAATTTCGGATGGGGAAGCATTGAGCAATTCCGCAATCTTTTCACGGACTTCGTCCATGACCACTTTTACAGGCCTGCCAAACTGATGGGCGCTGGAAGGGTTTCCGAAACAGTCCTTTAAATAAGGAGACATGGCTTCAAAGACTTCAAGATGCATTGGGGTGGTGGCGTTATTGTCTAAATAAACTTTTCTCAAATCCAGATCCTTTTAATAATCTGTAAGCGTTCAGCAGTCAACCGTGAGCTTTCATATAAATCAAATAAAAACAAAAACTATCCCTATAACATTTTTCACAATTTGTGCGTACAGCATTTATTGTTTTTACATGTTTTCTTGATTGCTGATAGATAACTGCTGAACGCCTACAAACTATTTAGCAATTTTCAACGATTTCGTTTTTTTTATGCTCTTTTTATTAATATCCTTTACTTTTTTAAGTTCTTTAAGCTCTTTTTCAAGTTTAGGAATTTTTTCCAGCAAACATTTAATGGCTTGTGCGACGGGATCCGGCGACCTTTTTAAATCATCATCCATATTTTTAAGCGGATCACTATCTCCCCGATAAATCATTCTTCCGGGCACTCCGATAACAGTAGAATTCTTGGCGACATCCTCCAAGACGACTGAACCCGCGCCTATTTTACAATTAGCCCCCACATAGAGAGATCCTAAAATTTTAGCTCCTGCACCAACGACAACATTATGGTCCAGAGTCGGGTGGCGTTTTTCTTTTTTCAGGCTGAGTCCGCCTAAAGTAACTCCTTGATAAATCGTGCAATTATCACCAATTTCTGTTGTCTCTCCTATGACAACTCCCATTCCGTGATCAATAAAGAACCCTTTTCCGATTTTTGCTCCCGGATGAATTTCAATGCCGGTAAACCATCGAGAGATATGAGATATAATTCTGCCGATCAGAAATAAGCGATTAAGCCAAGACCAGTGTGCTATTCTGTGTAAGATTATCGCATGAAAGCCGGGATAACAAAAAATCACTTCAAGAAAATTTCGAGAAGCCGGGTCCCTTGCCAAGGCTATTTGAATATCGTCTTTAATTGTTTTAAGCACCATAATTTAAACAATATATCAAATCCGACTAAAAACGTCAAGTATTGTAGGAACCCTGGAAAGCATTAAACACGTGCGGTGGTACCAGAAAAGTGTGGGTTGTCTATGGATTAACGCTACCGATACAGCCATCTTCAAATTCTCTCTTTTTGCAGTATTCTTAAGAGCCAGTTGTACCTAGAAAAACACAGGTTTTTCTAATCCTTTTGCAATTTTTACGGCTCGACAGGGGGGATACGTCTATCTTTTTCAAGATCACATAAACTTTGAGGGGTTATTTCCAAAAGCTGTGCAAACTCTTTTTGTGTCATCTCTTCCCCTAACCTGAAATTTTCAAGAACATTGCCGAAAGTAAGAAGACCATCATTACTTTCCGAATCCTTTGTTCCACATTTTTTATTATTTATGTTTATGTACCTCCTCTATTTCAATATTATTTATCAGGATAGAAAATATTTTGTAGCACTGTTTGACACAAAACTAAGTTTGGGATGTATTAAAGCAAGAGGTTTTTTACGGCTTTTTCATCTAAGGAGCAAGCTTCTTGCGGCGGAAGTTTGTAATCAGGGTATTTGCAAACTTCAACGAGTATTTTAGTTAACTTCGGGGCTTTACTGTAATGGGCAGTAATTGTGGAAATCGTTTCCATTGCCCCATTTTCAATTTTCCCTTTAGCCACAACTAAAGGTCCTTTATACTCGATTGATCTAAATACATGGTCTCCCGGTTGCACCAATTTCTCGAGTTTTTCATTTTCTTCCTTATTTCTTCCAACAATTATTTTACACCGATCATTAATTCGCAGGTGCCTCCCTACTCTTAATAATCTCGCGTCGTTTAAGCTGATAGGATTTTGGAATCGATAAAGGTCTTTCAATCTCTTTACAAAATGATAGTCTGTAAGCAGGCACCCGCCTGATGCACAGGGATAATCGTAGATACCCTTTTCCTCTGCTAAAGCCATCTGGTGTTTTCTGGATCGACCTCTTATTTTCAGCAGGCGGTTACGATTTATTATGCCGTTAATTTCAGGCAGGGTCGGCTTAAGAAATTGTGCTGAAAGAGGACGAACAATGAGCCCTTTTAGTCCGCTGTCTCTTTCTATAATACTCATGGTATCACGCCTTTGTGACATGGGTCTCTGCCCCAGAACCTCTCCGGTAAATATAAAAGAAGCATTTTCATCAATCATAAATTGCTTGGCATCCTTAAACATCATAATCCTGCAATCTATACATGGATTCATGTTGCTCCCATAACCGTATTTAGGGCTTTTCACCATTTCAAGGTATTTCTCCCCTAAAAATAGCGTTTTTGATTTAATTCCGAACTGTTTTGATGCTTTTAACGCTTCACTTTTACACCCTGCTCCTTTTCTGGTACATGTGCAAAAGGGGCTGAGGAAGTTAAGAGCAATGACCTCAATACCTATATCCAACATAATCCTGACAGCCAGACTGCTGTCTAGTCCACCTGATAATAGTCCAATAGCTTTTTTGTTCATTGTAAATTTAGTTTAGGGACAGAGAAAATCCTTTTCAACAAAATTTTACCCCCGATGATTTATAATTTATAAAATAGCGTTATTTCTCTATAAGTCAAGTAATTCGGGGACAATTTTTAGCTAAATATTTGGGTTTTTGGCACAAATTTACTTTTTCTATCCAAAACTAAAAAAGTATTAAGCTTTTTGGGCGTTTTGACGGAAGGTTTTATTGTTAAATTTTGAAAATACTTTTTAACCCTCCTCAATCTCTTCCATGAGAAAGCATGGAGGGATAAAAAGTATAATATTTCTTTATATTTATTCCGAATAAAAAGGAGGTGCGTTCAGGGGTCAATGCGCTTCATTAAAAGAAAAACGACGGCAGAGAAGGGTTGACTCGACCATACTTTATTAAATAACTTCAACATAAATGCATGAAGGTATTTTATGTTCATTGGTTTTCAGGACATTGCCATTAATTCCCGGGTAAACGAGGGTCTTGTTAACAAGCTTCAATTCAAAATGAAAGACACGCTGGTTGAAGCCGGTAGACAAACAATCTATGCACAAAGACCTGACGTGGGAAGTCATCTAAAAAATGGCGCTCCAAGAACGGGCTTCAGTGTTGAATCCGGAGGCTTCGCTTATACTAAATTTGTCTTAATAAAAGCGAAAGAGACTTTTGAAGGAAAATCTTTTTCAAACTCAGATCTAATAAAAGGAAATGAACCCATAGAACGAACTGTCAACATTCAGCCTTTTTCAGAAAGTAAGATTGCAACACTTTACGCGGAATCCGCTCCTAAATAAGGTCAAAGTTTTTTAAATTAAAAGGTAGGGTATATAAATACCCTGCCTTTTTTTGTACCGATTCCAGTTTTTTTATGCCTTACAGACGTGGTTAATAATGATTTTGCAATATATAGGGATAAAAAAATAAAGGCTGGACAAATGTTGAAAAACATTGACAAACAATACCGTTAATGATACCAAACCATTAGCAATAAATTTCTCCTCATTAAGAAATGACTGGTTTTTTTAAATCAAACCTTCCTGATAGCAGACAATTAAAACGCCTCAAAGCATCAATAAAGGCAAAATTTAAAATGATCAGCGGCGAGAACCCTTAGAAACATCGAATGAATCAACGGGCAGTGTAAATAATATCTCCCTCTATGGGTTATGCCTGGGTTTGGAAGCAGGATTAGTACAAATCGGGCGTTTCCATATTTCTCATGATAGCTCTATGATGAAAAAAAACCGGATTGAAATAAAATTACAACTCCCGCAAGAAGAAGAAAGTAAGTCTTCTGACGCTATAAATGTTTTTGGGCGAAGTCAGCTGGTACAATAAAACTGATTTCAATCCTCAATATCCTTATCATATTGGTGTACAAATCTTAGAAATATCTAAAGAGGATAAGTCAAAATTAGAAACATTAATTAATAATAACTGACCTAATGCATTTAATTAAACTAAAGAGACTTCAACGGGGCTTTTTTATTGTCTTCGAGGGACTGGATGGTTCAGGCAAAACTACCCAGGCCTTTTTACTGAAAGAGTTTTTAGTTAAAAAAGGATACGATGCTATTTTGCTGCGCGAACCAACGGAAGGCCCTTGGGGGGGGGAAATTAAAGAGCTTCTCTCCAATGGAAGGAAGGAAATTTCTCCGCAGGAGGAATTAAATCTATTTATAGAAGACAGGAAAGACAATATTAACAAAAACGTACTTCCTGCTATGAGAGATAACAAAGTTATTATTCAGGACAGGTATTACTTCTCTACAATAGCATATCAAGGGGCTCTGGGAGTAGAACCTCAACAAATCAGGGCGATGAATGAGGCTTTTGCATTAAAGCCCGACCTTGTTTTTTATCTCGAAATTAGACCGGAATTGGGCTTAAAGCGGATAGAAGCCGGACGCAAAGGGAAAAGAGATGCTTTTGAAAAAGAGCATTATTTGTCAAAGGTTAAAGAAATTTTCGACTCTTGTAACGATCCTTTTATTAAGAAAATCAACGGCTCACGTTCGTTAGACTCTATCCAAAAAAATATTAATGAAATTACCATCGAAAAGTTATCTCTTCTCACTGCCAATATTTAGCTCTTAAAATTTAAGGAAGAAAATAGCCCATTTTAAAAACATTTTTTCCTAAAAAGATATAATGCAGCATGAATTTATCATTGCAATTACAGGCGCAAGCGGGGCAATTTATTCTAAAAAGTTGTTTGACTCGTTAATCGACAGCAAGACCCGCATTCATCTTATATTTTCTAAAAATGGCAAGAAAATTCTAAAAAATGAGCTGAACCTGTCTTGTTCCTATTTTGAAAAAGAGGGAGTTTCTATTTATGACAATTCTCAATTGAACAGCAAAATTTCCTCTGGTTCTTTTCGCCACAATGGTATGATTATTATTCCCGCTTCAATGGGGTGTATTGGGAGAATCGCTTCCGGTGTCTCGGAAGATCTCATTACCCGGTCTGCTGATGTTGCTTTAAAAGAAGGTTTTTCCCTCATCTGTGTTCCCCGCGAAACTCCATATAATACTATCCACCTTAAAAACATGCTAGCGCTATCGCAGGCCGGTGCTGTTATTTTGCCTGCTTCTCCTGGTTTTTATCATAAACCCAAGAATCTTGATGACATATCTGATTTTATAGTTGACAGGGTTCTCGTACATCTCAACATAAAACAAAGAATCCTTCCAACATGGGAGCCAAACAGCTGTTAAATATAGGTTTTCTGCTCGCTTGTCTGCCAATTGACATTGAGACTTTTTCCATTAAGATATTTTAAAAACCTTTTATATTTCCTCTTGCATTTTTATTTTCAGTTCGCTTATACTTGACTTCTTCTTTTTTTTTTACCTCGCTTAAGTTTCATATTTATGGAAAATCTTTGGAACAATTGTTTAAAAGAAATCAAAAAAAACCTTCCCCCACAGGTTTATGAAACATGGTTTTTACCTATCTCAATCATTTCATTTTCTAAAGAGAAAGCCACAATTGAAGTTCCCAGTAAATTTCATAAAGAATGGTTAACTTCCAAATATCAACCTCTTTTAGAAGAAACTCTTTGCAAAATATGTGGAAGCAATATTTCTATTGACCTAACGATTTCAAATTTAGAAAAAAGTCCACCAAAAGAAAAAAAGAAAACAAAAGATATTTTTCCTCTTGTTGTAAAAGTTGAAGAGGAGATTAGCAAAACAAACTTTAACAGGTACGGTTTAAATAAAATGTATATTTTTGATAGTTTTATTACCGGTACCTCTAACCAGTTTGCTCAAGCGGCGGCATATGCGGTAGCCGAAGCACCGTCAAAAGCTTATAATCCTCTCTTTTTATACGGTGGAGTAGGTCTTGGAAAGACTCATCTCCTCCATGCAATTGGACACCATATTTTAAAAAAAGATAAGAGAAAGAAAATTTGTTATCTCTCCTCCGAACGATTTCTTACAAATCTTATTTCTGCAATAAAACAACAAAATACAGAGGGGTTTAGAAAACTTTACAGAAATGTAGATATATTATTAATGGATGATATCCAGTTTCTCGGGGGAAAAGAGAAATCACAGGAAGAGTTCTTTCATACATTTAATACCTTGTTTGAAACCGAGAAACAGATTGTTATTGCAAGCGATCGTTTTCCTAAATTTATTCCCAAGCTGGAGGAAAGACTGGTCTCCCGTTTCCAGTGGGGTCTCATTGCCGATATAAAACCTCCGGAATACGAAACAAAAATAGCCATTTTGAAGAAGAAAGCGGATACATTTAACTTTAACCTGACCGATGACGTTGCCGGATATATAGCAAAAAAGATTTTCACAAGTGTCAGAGAACTGGAAGGGGCGCTTATAAGAATTATTGCATACAGCAGTTTGACTAATAGATCAATTAATCTTGATATGGCCGAAGAAGTATTGAAAGACCTTTTTTATGAAAGGGAAAAAGTTATCACTCTAAAATTAATCCAGAAAGAAGTTTCAAGTTTTTTTAATTTAAAAATATCGGACTTAAAGTCAAAAAATAGAAATAGGGCTATTGTTTTAGCCAGGCATTTAGCAATGTTTTTATGCAGGGAATTAACAAATGCCTCTTTGCCTGATATAGGAAAAAATTTTGGGGGAAAGGATCATACCTCTGTTATTCATGCCTGTAGAAAAATTAATTCACAGTTAAAATCCAATCCTGATATAGCGCATAATATTAAACAGTTAAAGGACATCATCTCCAAGTAAAACCACTGAATAAACTGTGAAATAAAAGTTAGTAATGATTTTCCTCTTTTTGTGTGTTAATATCAAAGAATAAATATCAACAGCTTTATTTCCACTAAATTATTCTTTTAATTAGGGTTACTCGTAAATTCACATATTCACCTCGTCTACAACAACAACTAATTTTATATATAAATTATTAATAGATAAATAACTAAGAAAAAGAAAAAATTAGTAACTTATTTTTAAACATAAAGACTTTCTATGGAAAAAAAATACGATAGTTCCAGTATAAAAGTTCTTGAAGGATTGGAAGCTGTTAGAAAAAGACCAGCTATGTACATTGGAGATACCTCAAAAAACGGACTTCATCATCTTGTATATGAAGTTGTTGATAATAGTATTGACGAAGCTATGGCCGGGTATTGTAGTAAAATAGAAGTAACTATTCATATAGATAATAGTATTACGGTCATTGATAATGGAAGGGGCATTCCTGTTGATTATCATAAAGATAAAAAAAAACCTGCAGCTGAAGTGGTAATGACAACTTTACACGCAGGAGGTAAGTTTGATGATAAATCTTATAAAATTTCAGGAGGATTACATGGAGTAGGAGTCTCGGTTGTTAATGCACTATCTGCTGAGCTAAAGATGGAAATAAAAAGAGATAATAAAGTTTACTATCAGACTTACGAAAAAGGAATTCCTAAAAATTCATTAAAGACGGTTGGAAAAGCAAAAAAAACCGGTACAAAAATATGGTTTAAACCGGACGATATTATTTTTGAAGAAACCAAATACAGTTTTGATTTACTTTCGCAAAGACTTAGAGAACTGGCATTTTTAAATAGAGGGTTAAAGATTATAATTTTTGATGAAAGAAATGAGAAAAAAAATGAATTTTATTATTCAGGCGGAATAGTTTCGTTTATTCTTCTTTTAAATGAGAAAAAAAACCCATTACATAAAAAGCCGGTTTACATAGAAAAAACAAAAGATAATATTCAGTTAGAACTTGCGGTTCAATATAATGATAGTTATAAAGAAAATGTATTTTCATTTGCAAATAACATTCACACTCATGAGGGAGGAACTCATTTAAGCGGTTTAAAATCAGCATTAACAAGAACCCTTAACAGTTATGCACAGAGTAAAGGCCTTCTTAAAAATTTGAAAACCAATTTAAGCGGTGATGACGTTAGAGAAGGATTGACTGCAGTGCTAAGCGTAAAAATACCAGATCCGCAATTTGAGGGACAAACGAAAACCAAACTCGGAAATAGTGAAGTCAAAGGTATTGTTGAACAGGCGGTTAATGAAAAGCTGTCCGAATTTTTTGATGAAAACCCAAAAACTGCGAAAACAATTGTCTTAAAAGGCATCAATGCAGCCCTAGCAAGGGAAGCAGCCCGTAAAGCTAAGGAACTGGTAAGACGAAAAGGAGCACTGGAAGTAAGTTCTTTACCCGGGAAGCTGGCCGATTGTTCTGAGAAAGACCCAACATATTCTGAAATATATATAGTGGAAGGAGATTCAGCGGGTGGTTCCGCAAAACAGGGAAGGAATAGAAAAAACCAGGCAATATTACCACTAAAAGGGAAAATTTTAAATGTTGAAAAAGCACGGTATGATAAGATGCTCAGCAGTGATGAAATTCGCACATTGATTACTGCATTAGGCACTGGTATAGGCAAGGAAGATTTTAACATAGACAAGGCGAGATACCATAAAATTATCATTATGACCGACGCCGACGTTGACGGGTCTCACATACGAACTCTTTTACTCACATTTTTTTTCAGACAAATGCCTGAAATTATTGAAAAAGGATACTTATATATAGCCCAACCGCCTCTTTATAAGCTAAAAAAAGGAAAACATGAGGAATATCTTAAAACCGAAGACACTTTTAAAAAAAAGTTGGTTCAGTTTGGTGTAGAAAATGTGAAATTAAAAATTAGCGGAAACGGAAAAAGCAGCACAGGGAAAGAGTTAGAAAAAATTATATCAAGATTAATAGAGTTTAAGAAATATGAAGAAAAAATTGAAAGATATAATGTACCAAAAGAATTAATTGAAGAGATGTTAAAGGAGAATTTAGATAAAAAAGCCTTTGCGGACTTAGTTGAATTAACGGAGTCTATAAATAATGTTCTTAAAAATCTTTTAAAGAAAAAAGACTCAGAAATGCCAGTTTCAAATCTTCCCGTTTTTATTAATATATCAAAGAAAATATCAAAAGAAGAATTAGATCAATTTAAAAAATCAGGATTAAAAATTAAAAAAATATCTGAAAATTTTTATTCTATGGCTGACAAACCAACGCCGTTAATAATTAATAATGTTTTAACTATAAATAAAGTAACTATTCAAATTGATGAAGATAATAATAAGTTTGAAGTAATGATAGAAGGGGTTAGGAACAATAACGAATTTAAGACAAAAATAAATCGAGAATTAATAACTTCCGTTCTTTATAAAAACATCAAGAAGATATACAAGTTTATTGAAACTTTGGATAAACCGCCCTTTGAATTAGTGCAAAACGGAACAAAAACAATAATAAACAATAAAGATGAGTTAATGACAACCATAATTAACGATGGAAAAAAAGGACTGGTTGTTCAACGATATAAAGGACTTGGCGAGATGAACCCGGCCCAGTTGTGGGAAACCACGATGAATCCAGAGAAGCGAATTTTACTGCAAGTGAAAACCGATGATAAAGTGGCTGCTGATGAAATGTTTACAGTTTTGATGGGTGATCAAGTCGAGCAGAGAAGAGAGTTTATAAAACAAAATTCAAACCAGGTTCGTAATTTAGATATTTAACCGGGTTTCTATTGCCTGCCTGTTTTATTATTATTGCAAATTTGCAATCCGCATCTTTCCGCAACTTTGTCGAAAAAAAGTATATTCCTGTTATTTGTGAGAGGAGTTAAATGGAGCCCATTAGAGAAACAATTGAATCGGTAAACATTGAAGACGAAATGCAAAAATCCTATATAGATTACGCAATGAGCGTAATTATAGGAAGAGCGCTTCCGGATGTTCGAGATGGTTTAAAACCTGTTCATCGGAGGATACTATTTGCCATGAACGAACTAAGCAATTACTGGAATAAACCATATAAAAAATCTGCAAGAGTTGTCGGGGATGTGATTGGTAAATACCATCCCCATGGAGACACAGCTGTATATGACACAATTGTTAGAATGGCGCAGGGTTTTTCTCTCAGGTACCCTCTTGTAGACGGTCAGGGGAATTTCGGCTCTATTGACGGTGATTCTCCGGCGGCAATGAGGTATACCGAAATTAAAATGGAGAGGATATCCGCAGAAATGCTGAATGATATAGAGAAAGAAACCGTGGAGTTTGGGCCAAACTACGATGATTCTCTTAAAGAGCCTTTATTACTGCCAGCCAAAATCCCCAACCTGTTAATTAATGGTTCATCAGGAATTGCGGTTGGGATGGCTACTAATATTCCTCCTCATAATTTGAATGAAATAATCACTGGAATTATTGCTCTTATTGACAATCCGGAAATTACCATCAAGGGGTTAATGAAATTTGTGAAAGGGCCGGATTTTCCAACCGCTGGATTTATTTACGGAAAAGAAGGAATCAAATCCGCGTATGAAACAGGACGCGGAAGAATTCAAATGAGAGCAAAAGCAATTATTGAAAAAAACCCGAAAAACGACAGAGATAGCATAATAGTAAATGAATTGCCCTACCAGGTTAATAAAGCGAAACTCGTCGGGAAAATAGCAGAATTAGTAAGAGATAAAAAAATTGAAGGCATTTCCGATTTAAGAGACGAGTCTGACAGAGATGGGATTCGTGTAGTAATAGAATTAAAAAAAGAAGCCATAACCCAAGTGATATTGAATAAATTATACAAGCACACCCAGATGCAGGAAACCTTCGGGGTTATTATGCTGGCACTGGACAGATATCAGCCCAAAGTTATGGATCTCAAAACTCTGCTGGGTAAGTTCGTTCAGTTCAGAATAGAGATAGTTACTAGACGCACCGAATTTGACCTGAAAAAAGCAAAAGAAAAAGCTCATATACTGCGGGGATTAAAAATAGCGCTTAATTCTCTGGATGAAGTTATTAAATTAATTAAAAAAGCAGCAACACCCAAGGAAGCTCAGGAGAAGATGATCGCAAAGTTTAAACTGGATGAAATCCAGGCAAAAGCCATTTTGGATATGAAACTGCAACGCCTGACCGGATTGGAAAGACAGAAAATATTAGACGAATTAAAAGAACTGGAAGATAGGATCCAGTGGCTAACTTTTGTATTAGGCAGTGAGCAAGAGATCTTTAAAATTATTAAAGATGAACTCAGGGAAATCCAGGATAAATATGGCGACGAAAGAAGATCAGAAATCATTGAAGTAACTCAAGATATCAGCATAGAAGATATGATTGTTGAAGAAGATATGGTCGTGACAATATCCAATACAGGATATATTAAGCGAAATCCTGTTAGCCTGTATCGAGCCCAGCGAAGAGGTGGAAGGGGAATAAAAGGTATGTCCGTGAAGGAGGAAGACTATATAAAAGATTTATATATAGCAACAACTCATGAATATCTCCTTTTCTTTTCGGATATAGGCCGAGTATATTGGTTAAAGGTTCATGCAATTCCTCAGTTCGGAAGGGCGTCAAAGGGAACGTCGATAGTAAACCTGCTTCAACTGCAAAAAGAGGAAAAAATAGCAGCCGTTGTCCCGGTGAAAGAATTTGAAGAGGACCGTTTTTTAGTCATGAGCACAAGAAATGGAATTGTTAAGAAGACCCCTTTAATGGCCTTCAGCAATCCCAGATCAACAGGTATTATTGCTCTGACAATCGATAAGGGAGACCAGCTTATTGGTGTTAAGCATTCAGACGGCAAAAGAAAAATATTTTTGGGAACAGAAAATGGCATGGCCATACTCTTTGACGAAAAACAAATCAGGCCTATTGGAAGATCAGGAAGAGGGGTTCGGGGAATAACTTTAAAGAAGGAAGATAGGGTTGTTAGTATGGAAGTCATTGGTGACAAGGCGACGGCTCTGACCATTACAGAAAATGGTTTTGGAAAACGAACAGAAAGCTCAGAATATCGTGTTCAAAGCCGCGGGGGCATAGGAGTAATTAATATTAAGTGTACAGCAAGAAATGGAAAAGTTATGTCCATAAAAATAGTTTCTGGCGAAGATCAACTTATGGTGATTACTTCTGACGGAAACATAATACGCATGAAAGTTAGTGAAATTTCCACCATAGGCAGAAATACACAGGGATACCGCATTGTCAGTTTAAAAGAAAATACAAAAATAGTTGATATGGCGAGAGTCGTCGAAAAAGAGGAATAGTGGGATACTCCAGATTTTTTTTTATATACGTCTGGTTCCTCTTAATTATAATAAGTACTTCTTGTTCGAGGGAATCCGCGGAGACCCTTTATAAAACCGGACAGGATTTATGGAGTAAAGGGGAGACAGAAAAGTCATTAAGTAATTTTTTAAACATTATAGAAAAATATCCCGCCAGCGACCTGCATGATGATGCCCTTTTTAAAGCCGGGGAACTTTATTACTTAAGCTATAGCGATTTTTCAAATGCTATAAAAACTTTTCGGCAATTGCTTCTTATTAGGAATGCCCGCGTTAAACTAAAATTCCAGGCGCAGAATTATATTGCTGAAATATACGAAAATAGTTTGAACGACTATGATCAAGCAATTATTGAATACCAGCGCCTGATAAATAATTTTGAAAATTGGATTTCACCGGGCGAAGGACAGTTTAAAATAGCTACATGTTACTTTAAAAAAAGTGACTATAAACAGGCTATCGTAGAATATGAAATATTGATAGAAAGGTTCCCTGTCAGTCCTCTTGTAGAAGAAGCTATATATCAAATAGGAACCAGTAATTTTATTTTGGGAGAATGCTCTGAAGCTGTTAAGAGCTATAATAGATTTGAAGAAAAATTTCCTGATAGCCGTTTTATGCCTGAAATTAAATTTGAAATAGGATCCTGTTACGAAGAAGAAGGAAATTTATTAGAATCTTTAACGATGTTTAGAGAATTGAAAGGTAATTATTCTAATAAAAAGCTACTGGAAATGAAGATCAATGCTATTGAAAAACGTTTATCCGCAAGAAGAAGATAGATGCTGGACTTAAAGAAAATAAGAGAAAAATCAAATGAAATACAAGAAGGAGTTGATGCAAGGGGTATGGTTTTTGATATTAATCAGGTTTTGGAGCTTGATAATCAAAAGCGTTTAATTTTAAAGGGAGTTGAGGAATTACGACATCGCAGGAAAAGCCTTTCATCTGAAATAGGGAAGTCTAAGGGAGAAGGAAAAGAGAGTGAAAAAGAAGAGGTGCAAGAAATATCAGAGAAAATTAAAAAATCAGAGGAAAAACAAAAAGGACTTGATAGTAAATTACAGGAATTACTTTTTTTGATTCCAAATACCCCTCATAAAACAGTCCCCTTAGGCAAAAATGAAAATGATAACAAGGAAATAAGAAAATGGGGAAAACCACCGGATTTTAATTTTAAACCAAAAGAACATGCCTCAATTGGTGAAAATCTAGGTATCCTAAATTTCAAAAAAGCGGCGAAATTATCAGGCGCTAGGTTTGTTGTTAACGCGGGACTGGGGGCAGCATTAGAGAGGGCTTTGATAAATTTTATGCTCGATCTTCAAACAAGGGAACATGGTTATAAGGAAATGCTGCTGCCGGTTATCGTAAAGGAAGAATGTATGATTGGAACAGGGCAGCTCCCTAAATTTAAAGAAGATCTATTTCAATTGGAGAATACTGATTCATATTTAATACCTACGGCGGAAGTGCCGTTAACTAATTTGCATCGTAAAGAAATCCTTTCGTCAGAAGAATTGCCTTTACGCTATACTTCAAATACGCTCTGCTTTCGTAGTGAGGCAGGGTCATACGGTAAAGATACCACCGGCCTGATACGGCAGCACCAATTTAATAAAGTGGAGCTGGTAAAGTTTGTGGCGCCGGAAACTTCCTATGATGAATTGGAATCTTTGTTAAATGATGCTGAGGAAGTATTAAAAAGGTTGAATCTTCACTACAGAGTTGTCTGCCTGTGTACGGGTGATCTGGGGTTTACTGCTGCTAAAACTTACGATATTGAAGTATGGATGGCCGGTCAGCAGCGATACAGGGAGATATCATCGTGCAGCAATTTTGAAGACTTTCAAGCACGCAGGGCAGGAATTCGTTTTAAAAAGAAACCGGACTCCAAGCCGGAGTTTGTCCATACCCTGAATGGTTCAGGATTGGCAGTCGGTAGATTGTTGGTTGCTGTATTAGAAAACTATCAGCAGGGGAACGGGTCCGTCGTGATTCCGGAAGCCGTTCGCAAATATATGGATGGAGTGGAAGCAATAACAATGCAGAATAAAGAATGAAAGCAAGTGATAGTTTTACCAGGTTATTTATTGGTATAATGATGCGAGTAATCAGGTGTCAGGGTTCAGGTTAGAATAGTGATACTTGGCAACCGGCACCTGATCCCTGATTTGATGGAGGGATGGCCGAGTGGTTGAAGGCGGCGGTCTTGAAAACCGTTGAACGAAAGTTCCGTGGGTTCGAATCCTACTCCCTCCGCCAAAAAAATTACGAAGCGTTTTTTGCTTTAAACTTATAAAAAATAACTATTTAACAAAAAGCGAGATCTATTATTCAGCCATGATTAATAGTTATGAGTTAATGGTATTTGCGGAGCAAATCCAGGAGAGGTGGCCGAGTTGGCTTAAGGCGCACGCCTGCTAAGTGTGTGTAGGCTAATCCCCTACCGAGGGTTCGAATCCCTCCCTCTCCGCCAAATTATTAACACTTAGCGCTTGTATATTCCACAGGAGTAATTTATTGCTTCATTAAAATTCTGGTTATTTTTCTCTCCTTCGTGTCTTAGCAGCCGAGCTATTAGATAATCTTCTATGGAAAAGGGAAAATTATTTATTATCAGTACGCCTATAGGAAACATGGATGACATTACTTACCGTGCTGTGAAAACTCTTAAAGAAGTCGATATCATCGCGGTTGAGGATACACGCCGCACAAAAAAACTTCTTTCGCATTATGATATTCATAACAGAATCATTAACTATCATGATTATAATAAAATCAGCGTTTCAAAGAAAATATTGAGTTTTCTTCTTTCCAATAAAAATGTTGGACTGGTTTCAGATGCCGGAACCCCCTGTATTTCTGATCCGGGTTTTTATCTTGTCAGGAAAGCCCTTGAGAATGATATAAAACTAATCCCGATACCGGGGCCTTCAGCAGTATTGGCGTCTTTGATTGTTTCAGGGTTGCCGCCAGACCGTTTTATTTTTGAAGGGTTTTTACCGCGTGGTAAGGGAAAAAAAAGAAAACGGCTGGAAGAACTGTCCAGTGAAACCCGTACCTTGATCCTTTTCGAATCCCCCCACAGAGTTCAAAAAACCTTAAAAGAAATCTACTTGGTTTTCGGCAATAGGAAAGTTGTCATTGCAAGAGAAATAACCAAGATCTATGAGGAAACAACACATACGGAACTGAAAAACGTCAACTCTATTAGAGAGTCAAAAAAACCGAAAGGAGAAATTACGTTAGTAGTGGAAGGAATTAAAAAATCGAAAATTAAGGTTAAGGGGCAAGGGTAAAGAAGAAACGAGATTTAACACCTGCCTCCTGTCCCTTTTGCCTTTTTATTTATTAGTGTTTCATGTTCATGACACAGGCTTTCCAATGAAATGGAGTCTAATATTTCCATCATTTTATCGCTCAGTTTTTGCCATACTAATCGGCTGACACATTCGTCAATCTTGTCGCAGCGATTATTTTCTATTTTGTTTTTGTCATGGTGGGTTACGCATATCTGTTTTGGCGCAACTGATTCTTCCACGCTTTGCAATACATCCCCGATACTTATTTCCTCAGGCTTTTTTGCCAGCACATAGCCGCCGCCCGGGCCTCTAACGCTTTTTACCAGGTTTGATCTTCTCAGCTTCATAAATAACTGTTCAAGATAATGCAGGGAAATATCCTCTCGAATTGAAATACTCGACAGAGATACAGGAGAATTCTTGGCGCGGATAGCTATATCGATAATTGCTCTAACTGAATAATAACCTTTAGTTGAAATTTTCAATATAATTACCTGAAACTTTCATAGGTGTTCCGAAACATAGCACTTATCGCTGCTGTCCGGTAAAATGGTGACAATTACACCTTGATCGATTCTTTTAGCTAATTCCAATGCGCCTGCGATTGCCGCGCCTGAAGAGTTGCCTACCTGCAGCCCTTCTTCATGTTCCAGCTTTCTAACCATGGCGTAGGCATCTTCTGTTTTTACTGAAATTTTGTTGTCGGCGAATGATTCATCGTAAATTTTAGGAATGATAGAGGTTTCCATATGCTTCATCCCTTCAAGACCATGCAAAGATTCATAAGGTTCAATGGAAATGATTTGAATGGAGGGATTAAATTCTTTTAAGCGTCGTCCTGTTCCCATTAGAGTGCCGCTTGTTCCGACACCCGCGATAAAATGAGTTATACGTTTATCCGTCTGGTTGAAAATTTCAGGGCCTGTTGTCTCATAATGAGATTTCCAATTTGATGGGTTATTGTACTGATCAGGCATAAAATACTTTTCCGGGTTTGCTTCGTAAATCTCCAGTGCTTTAATAATAGCCCCATCAGAACCTCCGAACGGATCAGAATAGATAATTTGAGCGTCGTATAATTTAGCCATTTTTGCTTTTCTTTCCCTGCAAATATTTTCCGGCATAACCAGAAGAACTTTATACCCTTTTATTTTTCCAATCAGGGCATATGCAATACCGGTATTCCCGGAAGTTGAATCTAAAATAATTTTATCCCTGGTTAATAAACCCGCTTTTTCCCCATCCTCAATCATTTTTAAAGCAGGCCGGCTCTTTACTGAGCCCCCTAAATTCATGCATTCGGCCTTGGCGTAAATCTCAATGTGTTTTAGATCTTTTGTCAAGTTTTGTATTTTTATTAAAGGGGTATTCCCAATTTTTTTTAATTGCGATTCTGAAAAGTCTTTTAAGTCAATATTTACACAATTTATGCAGCTTTGAATTTCAGTCATTAACATTTTTCTACCTATGATGATGCTGAAAGAATTCCACAGAATTGTTCGTAATCAATAAGTTCTTTTATAGTTGGGTTATCCCCGCAGACAGGACAGTCTTTATCTTTTTTCAACTTTAGTTTTCTAAAACTTACTGATAATGAATCATATAAGAGAAGAGTGCCTATCAATGGTTTTCCGATATTTAAGATTAATTTTATTGCCTCTACGGCTTGAAGCACACCAAGCGTGCCAGGTAGAACACCCAACACCCCTGCTTCCTGACAGCTTGGCACCATTCCGGGCGGGGGAGGTTCCGGGTACAAACAGCGGTAACAAGGCCCTTCTTTGGATTTAAAAATGGTTAGTTGCCCTTCAAACCGAAAGATACTCCCGTGAACGTTGGTTTTGTTCGTAAACACACAAGCGTCATTAATTAAATATCGGGTCGGAAAATTATCCGTTCCGTCTATAATGATTTCGTAATCTTCAATTATTTTCATAATATTCTCTGAGCTCAAACGCTCCTTAAACAATTGGACTTTGACATCCGGATTTAGTTTTTCTATGGTCATTTTTGCTGATTCAGCCTTGTTTAAACCTATGCGGTCGTTTGAGTGAAGAATCTGCCTTTGCAGGTTACTGAGATCTACGTCATCAAAATCAATAATCCCAATATTACCTACACCTGCGGCGGCCAGATAATATCCAGCGGGGGAGCCTAATCCTCCCGCTCCCACCAAAAGTACTTTAGCGTCTAATAGTTTTGATTGACCTTTGCCGCCAACTTCCGGCAATATAATATGCCTGCTGTATCTCAGTATTTGTTCTTCTGAAAAGTCAAACATTTATTTTTCCCTACATAAAAAACGCCCGGTTGAAAAAATTAAATCAACCCCCCCAGCAATTGCCGGAATAATTGATATTTCATCCCCATCCTTAACCGAAGATGATTCTCCATCAACAAATCTGATATCTTCTTCATTAATATAAATATTAATAAACCTGCGTAATTGCCCTTCTTCATCGTAAACACGCTCCTTTATCCCGGGATAATTTTTTTCGAGATACTCAAATATCTCCTTTACATTGCTTCCTTCCGCAGAGACCTCTCCCTGGTTATTCGTCAACTTTAGTAATGGCGATGGAATTCTGACTTTAACGGCCATATATTTCCTCCTATGAAAGTGTTTAGCGAGAGAATTTAAAACAAAATTATACTCTACACTGAAGATTCCCCTTAGCTTGCTGCAGGGAGCTTCAATTAAAAATTTAATTACATTATTTTTTGTAAATCAGTTTTTTTCCATTAAATCATTAAATGCTCCCAACTTTGGTTCAATAATAGAAATTTTTCCGACACTATTTTCTACAGCTTCCCTCGTTTTAAGGCCATTACCGGTAATCGATAAAACTGTTAATTCGTCTTTTTTAATTCTTCCTTGTTCTATTAGTTTTTTTGTAACGGAGACCACCACGCCACCGGCTGTTTCAGTAAAAATCCCTTCCGTATTGGCCAACAGCTTCATCCCTTCCACAATTTCGTCGTCATTAACATCTTCTCCCCATCCGCCGCTTTCTTCAGTTGTTTTTACGCCGTAATATCCGTCTGCCGGATTCCCGATGGCAATGGATTTCGCAATAGTATTTGGCTTAACCGGTTTGACAACATCGGTCCCATTTTTTATTGCGGTTGTTACGGGAGCGCAACCGGTAGCCTGTGCCGCAAAAACTTTTGTTTTGACTTTATCTATAAGCCCAAGATCTTTGAATTCCTTGAAACTTTTCCAGATTTTTGTAATCAGGGAACTGCCGGCAACAGGGACTATAATATTATCAGGAGTCTTCCACCCTAATTGCTCCGCAATCTCATAACCATATGTCTTGGAACCATCTCCATAATAAGGGCGGATATTAATATTCACAAATGCCCATTTAAAATTCATGGCTATTTCGCTGCACAGCCTGTTTACATCATCATAAGAACCGTGCACACCAATTACTCTTGCGCCGTAAATTAAAGTACTCATGATCTTTCCCGGCTCCAGATCGGACGGAATAAAAATATAACTTTCCAGTCCTGCTTCAGCGGCATGAGCCGCAACGGAATTCGCCAAGTTGCCAGTTGACGCGCATCCTACAGTATCCATTCCGAGTTCACTGGCTTTAGACAGAGCCACAGCAACCACCCTGTCTTTGAATGAAAACGTCGGGTGATTAACGCTGTCATTTTTTACGTACAGGTTCTCAAGTCCTAAAGTCTTTCCAAGGTTTTTTGTCTTTATTAAAGGAGTAAAACCGCAGTGGAGACCTACTGTTGGTTCCCCGTCAATAGGCAGCAGTGCTTTATACCTCCACATATTT